>DAOVBC010000189.1 GCA_030670715.1 Deltaproteobacteria bacterium
AAGGAACCGTATCCTGTCGAAGAAGAGTTGCCGGTTGTGCCCTGGAATATAGAAAATTACGCTGAGTTTTTAAAGCAGAACATGGAGGAATTAAACCGGAAATACTCTACAGACTATATTCCCTACGAATTTATCGTCGACACCGAGTACGGCAGCGCTCAAGTCCAGGACTTGATCGATCCGTCAGCCGTATCTTTGATCGGAGAAAAATTCCGCCCGCGGGCCGGGGACGAAGCAGGCGAGATTACGGCTATTCTGGAGTACATCCGGCAGGAGTATGACTATGTCGAAACCCCGGAAAGGTGGTTAGCGGTGGAAGAAACCATCCAGGTTAAGAAGGGCGATTGCAAAAATCTGTCACTGCTGCTGATGTCCCTGCTGATTGCTTCGGACATCAATGCACACGCAGCCGTTTCCAACGGGCACATGTGGGTCAATGCCTATATTGAAGATCAATGGCATGTGCTGGAAACCGACACCGATCCGCAAAGAAACAAAATTTACAAAATTCCCGGGTTTTATGATCATCCGCTTTACAAAATTTACAGCGACCGAAGCCTGAAAAGAAGACGCCTGGACGATCTACCAGGGAAGTAGGGAATGCGGGCCTAAATGACCTGGATTTGATTTATATGAGGTGTCGGGGAGTTTTTTGAGCTGAGAGCCCCATGAATTATCCGCACATCAGCGAACAAACTCATGCCTAAGGGTTCGTAAAGAAACTCCCAGACCCCTCATTTCATCGGCGTGGTCTTTGTTCAATCCTCCAGTTCCGCTTTCACCGCCAGGCCGATTTTTTCGAGTGTGTACGGCTTTTTTACGTAGGTACCCGCGCCCAGCCTCTGGGCGTCTTTGACCCGGTCGGTTTCGGAAAAGCCGCTGGCGATGATCGCTTTCTGGCCGGGTCTGAATACCAGGATTTTACTGTAAGTCTCCAGGCCATCCATACCGGAATCCATAATCATGTCTAAGACCAGCAGGTCGGCCGATTGGTTTTTTAAGTAGCTAATCGCCTCTTCTCCACTGGCTGCCGTTGCAACGGTATATCCGAGTTTCAAGAGCATTTCCGAGGCAATTTCTCTTTGCTGATCGATATCATCGATGATTAAAATAGATTCGCCGCTACCGGTCAGGTCTTCAATGGTGGTTATCGGCTTTTCCATTGCCTTTTCTTCTCTGTTGACCGGAAAATAGAGCTGAAAAGTTGTCCCCTTTCCTTCGGTACTTCGGACATCGATATAGCCCTGATGGTCTCTTACGGACCCCCAGACAACAGCCATACCCAGTCCACTGCCGCTTCTGCCCATAACTTTTTTTGTATAAAACGGCTCGAAAATCCGTTCCATATCCTCAGGTGATATGCCGATACCGGTATCGGATATTGTCAATACCACATAATCCCCTTCTTCCACATCGGTATATCCTCTGACCGGGCGATCGATATATTGATTTTCGGTGGAAATGGTCACTTCACCGGCGCTCGTTATTGATTCAGATGCATTGGAGATCAGGTTCATCACCGTTTTCGATAGGTGAACCGGAGAGCCGGCAATATTTAACAAATCATTTTCCAGCCTGGTATGAATTCGGACATCCGGGCAGTTCGTCTTCAAGCTTTTGAATTCATGGCTTTGCATGTATTCACTAACAATCAGGTTAAGATTGACCACCTCGGTTACTGCCACACCTCTGCGCGCCAGCGTTAACAGGTCCTGCACAATGGCGGCCGCTTTTTCTCCGGAATCCTTCATTGTCATAATGGGTCTTCTCAGCGGGCTGTCCTTTGAAAGATCCATCAGCATCAATTCGGGATAGCTCACCAGCCCTGAGAGAATGTTGTTCAGGTCATGGGCCACTCCTCCGGCGAGAGTGCCAAGTGCCTCCATCTTCTGGGCCCTTTGAAGCTTTGCCTCAAGCTCGACCCGTTCCAGTTCCGCCTGTTTGCGGCTCTCAATCATAGCCATGAGGGCTTTATTCTTGGTAAATAACTCCTTGGTTTTTGATTTCACCTTTGCTCTGAGGATAAAGTTGGCACCAATAAAAAGAATCAATAGGGCGGCTGCCCCGATGCCGAACCACTTGATCCATTTGCCGTATTCTGATTTCGCATTGACTCCGAACCATTTGTTGAGGGATCGATAGTAAATGGAATTTTTATTTTTTTTCAACCGCCGCAGATGTCTGTCCAGCGCATCCAAAAGTGCCTGGTTTTTATCTTTGGGAGATGCCCAGTAGAGTTTTTGCGGGCTTAAAATTATAGAGCTTTTGTGGATATCATACTCCCCTTCATGCTGCATCCCGTAAAACTGGCTCACCAGCCCGGCATGGCCGATGCCCTGCTCCGTCAACATCATGACGTCCTCATACTCGAAGGCTTCTATATATCTGCAATTGATACCGAACTGATTCATCAATTTCCGTAAATTCAGAAAGTGCATATCCGACTGCAGCACGGCAATTTTTTTGTCCCTGAGGTCCAGGATCGACTCGATAGCGGCATTTTTGTTGGTATACACCTGGCCCCATTCAGTGAGAACACTTTCGTAGGTATAATCGATGGACTTATTGCGCTCCACGGAATAGGCGATTACGCCCAGCAGGTCTGTTTCACCTTTTTTAACCTTATCCAGGCAATCTGCCCATGTATCCGGTACATACTCGATATCCCAGTCTTCTTTACCGGCAATGTGTTCCAGAATATCAATATAGAATCCTTTTACCGCACCGGTCTTCTCAATGAAGGTAAGAGGTATATTTTGATAGACGCCGACCTTCACTGCCTTTTCGGCCTCAGCCGGTGCCGGGAGGAACCCTTGGATCACAAGCAGCGTCATAAATGCTGTCAATATATTTCTCATTATAAATCTGTTATTTTTTTACCTGGTTGAAACATTTGGACTATATTTTAACTGATCGGAGAGCCGGCGTCAATCACTTGACCGGTACCTGGAATGGGAAAAACGGTTTCTAATCGAGCAGGTCTTTAAAACCGGCCTTTAGCAGGGAAGGGTTGGTCAGGAGTTTGTGCTTTTTTATCCCCCGGGCATCAATAAAAGTGTATTTAGGGGTCAGTTCCGCTTTTTTTAACACCTTCGGTCCATCGTCCGTCAGGATAAAATGATAATTCAATGCCCCTAAGGTGAGGCCGACGACAATGACAACAGCGACGAGGATTTTTTTCACGGCAAATTCCTCTCCCACTCGCATGGTTTGTATTTGGAATCTTAGCTTGGATATTTAATGAAATATTCAGGCCATCATGTTCTCCGGCATCTGGATAGCCACAACCTCCCCGCGGGCGCAGACTTCACCGCCGGCAATCAATTCCGAAGTGACCACTACTTTGCGGCCTTTTATCTCTTTTACCCGGCTGCGAACCTCCAGGGTACCGTCAATGGGTGTCGGGCGCAGGAAATCTACATGCAGGGAACCCGTTAAAAACCGCAGGGACGGCTCGGTATTCATCTCCCGGCCTTCGGCGCGATACGCTGCGGCCGCGGCTGTTCCGGTGGAGTGGCAGTCGATCAGCGAAGCGATCAGTCCTCCGTAAGCAAAACCGGGAATGGCTGTATGATAGGGCTTTGGGTCAAATTTACAGACGGTTTCATCACCGTCCCAGTAGCTTTTGATTTGCAGACCGTGCGTATTTAACCGGCCGCAGCCATAGCAGTGGCTGAAATCGTCCGGATAAAAATCCTGAAATGCTTTTTCCGGCATCGCATCTTCCCTTCGTCCTGTTTGCCTGTTTTGGATAGCGGCTTCCATGGTTTGCTGCCGGATTATAAACCACCTGCAAAAGAGGCATTCTTTTCGAGGGCCCGGGCTTTGTTGAAGGCGATATTCGCAGGACCTTCAATGGAGACGAGCTCACCGGTGAAGCTACCGACAAATACCTTGCTCTTGATCTTCACCGGGACCCTGCGCCCGTCTGCAGTGACCCAGATGTGGATTTTGGAATTCTTACTTTTTTTAAAAACCCCTTCGAGATGTTTTAAATCCGGCTGAACAAGAAATGTATCATAATTTGTGCCGTTTACCTTGATCTTTACCTTCTTAACAATATCCGCTCTGGCGACAACACATCTCCTTCCGTCCGTCACCGGATATTCGAGGAGGCTATTATTGCCCAGTTTAGCCTGGCGGGTGTAATAAAAAACGGTTAAAGGATCGAACGAACCCGGCAGCAGGGCGGTCCGTTGATCTCGTTTGCTGATTTTGGGAGTCCGGCCGGGTTTGATTTTAATCCGGCGATAGTGGGCCTCGTTTTTCTCCCAGTCAAACTGAACCTGGACTTCCTTTGTACTTTTGCCTTCCTCCGTTTTTTTGAGATACATCAACGAGTGGGTCATTTCCAGGTCGGCATAAGCATCAATTCTACTGCGATATTTGTAAATCTTATCAATAAAAGAATTTGTCCTGGCCTTCATTACAAAATGGTAAGCCTTTACGCCGTTGATGGTTTCAACCGGCATCACCTCCAGTACAGCTTCACCTGCCGGTATGAATCCCCATTTTAACTTAAACTTGAGACGCTCTCCCGGAAAAAATGCCGGTTGATTTTCACCAGCAGCAGCATTTACAGCGGCAAAGGAAAAGATAAGTGCTGTCAGAGAGACAATAAAAATTGTTCGATTTAATAAATTAGCCCGTATCATTTGCCCCTAATGAGAAAATATTTCAAGATGTGCATTTGCCTATATATCTTACCAAACCCTCGGGCTTATTCTCAAGTTATTTTTTGTACCGTGTTTTATAAAAAATCGGCGAACTCGGTTTTAATAACCTTCAGCAATTCTTCACCGATCGCAATTCCGATATCAATGAACTGGGGGCCGTATTTTTTGCCTGTTTTGGTCCGGAAGGTCGATTGAATTTTCAACAGGCTTTCCATGCCACCCGGATAACGGGCGATAAATTTCGACAAAGGGGGCTTGTGAAACAGCACCATTTCCCATATCGTATCACTGAAATTATCCGGCCCCCAGCGGAATTTATCTGCATCATAAAGGCAGTCGGACACCAGCGCACCGCGCCGGGTGCCGGCGGGGATACATTTTTTAAAGGCCTCATGATTGTAAATGGCAATGCGGACATTCTCCACCTCTTCAGGGGAAAACGGGTAACCTGAAAGCAGCTTGCTTGCGTAAGCAGCTCCCCGGACGGCATGATCATCCTCTTTGCGTTTGATATCGTGAAGGAGGCCGGCGCTTTGAACGATCAGCACTCTCCTGTCGATGAGTCGATCCGTGTAGCCGGCCAGCTGTCCCTCTACAGTCATCAGGGCACCGGCATCCAGGGCAACTTTGGTCGCATGCTGCAGACCGTGCCCGAAATCATTTTC
>DAOVBC010000278.1 GCA_030670715.1 Deltaproteobacteria bacterium
GAATCCCAAAAAGAATCACCGCCGGAATTGACAGTTCAAATGCCTTTGCGGCCGTTTTTACCAGATGATCGACGGACATCTGGTACTGCCCCGGCATCGATGGGATCGGATTTCGAATGTCTTTGCCGTCGATAGCGAACAAGGGCAGGATCAGGTCATCTGTTCTGAGATGTGTTTCACGAATCATGCGCCGGAATGCTGCGCTTTGCCTCAGCCGCCGCGGTCGGTAGTCGGGAAAAAGCATATCGATTTCCTTACTATGGTTAATACTATCAACCCTTGTGAAAGTTATCCTGTAAGCTCAAACTATTCAAGCTAATGAAGTGACTAAAGTGTGAAGTGACTAAAGTGAACTAAAGTTAAGGACTGTGCTTTCGGCACGGTCTATTTATAAGATGATAGAATACCATACAAGGCACTTTAGCTCACTTTAGCCACTTTGAACTTATCGCATGATTGAATATTCAGGGAGGAAAATTATTCTTTATACGTGTATCAATCTTGGGCATATGATGGGCCACACCCCTGTTCTATGGATGCCGCATCCGCAATCTCTTCATCCGTCAGATAGCAGGCCGGATCCGGTTCCCAAACGTCGCCGGTGACGGCTTCGGCACGCACCCTGAAATTTCCGCCGCAGATATCCAGCCAGTGACAGGCGGCGCAGCGGCCCTTCACGAATTTTTTCTTATCCTTCAGCCGCATCATGAGCGGATCAGAAGTGTCCGTCCATATGTCAGAAAATGGACGGTCTTTAACATTGCCGAAACTGTAATGGCGCCAGAACTGATCGGCGTGAACTTCTCCGTCCCAGCTAATACAGCCGATGCCGCGGCCCGAGTTGTTGCCTTCATTCATTTTTAGCAGATCGAGCACTTCTTTTGCCCGGTCGGGATTTTCCTTCAGCAGGCGTAAATAAAGGTACGGACCGTCGGCATGATTATCGACCGTTAAAACTTCTTTCAGTTTTCCCTTTTCATGCAGTTGCCGGGTACGGTCGATGATAAGATCCACCGCTTGACGCGTTTCCTCATGGGTCAGGTCGTCTTTCACAAGCTCTGAACCGCGGCCCGCATAAACCAGATGGTAAAAACAGACGCGGGGGATATCCATATCTTCCAGCAGATCGAAGATGGGCGGAATTTCGTTCACATTAAATTTGTTGATTGTAAAGCGAAGGCCGACCTTTATACCCGCGGTCTGACAATTTTTAATTCCCTCTAAAGCCGATTTGAACGCGCCTTTGACGCCGCGAAACCGATCGTTGACTTTTTCCATCCCGTCGAGACTGATGCCCACGTAAGAAAGACCGATATCTTTCAAAGTCCGGGCCATTTGGGCTGATATCAGCGTTCCATTGGTGGAAATAACAGCCCGCATACCCTTTTTGACGGCATAGTCTGCGAGTTCGGGGAGGTCTTTGCGCACCAGCGGCTCCCCGCCGGAAAACAGGATAACCGGAACGCCGAAACGGGCCAGATCGTCAATCAGATCCAGTCCCTGCCGGGTGCTCAACTCATTTTCAAAGGATTTATCTTTAGCGTGTGCATAACAGTGCACACATTTCAAATTGCAGCGCCGGGTGATATTCCATACCACAACCGGCCGTTTATCCTTTGAAAATTGAAGCAGGTGGGAAGGGAGTCTTGAGGACTGGCGTCCGTAGCGCAGGGCATCCGAAGGTTCGACAGTTCCACAGTACAGTTTTGAAATTCCGATCATCGTTTATGTATTCCAATCCTCTTCTTGATATCGCTTCGCCTTTAAGTTTTGCCACGAAAAGCAACGATTTCATTATTAAGAAACCGTATCTGCCCGTTAAGGTTGCGGCAGTTCCTCGGCCAGCATGTTCCGGATATAGGTTTCCGGCTCCAGCAGTGCATCTCTGGTGATAAAAAAACGGCTTCTACCGGTTTTTTCACGCACCAGTCTGAGACCGTGTTCGAAGTCCAGATTCAGCTGCTTATAGAATTCGTCCAGGTGAATTTCAGAAGTGGCAATCTTTTCAATGATAAAATCAATGGCATTCTCTTCAAGAACAATATTGATGTCATGATTTTTAAAGAAGTAAAGTTCAATCCTCTTTACTTCATTATAATATGATCTGATTTGCTGAATGGCCTTGCCGATATCCACGATATGATCGGTGTAATACAGGGCAACAATGTCCACCCGCGAGGGGGTCATTGTCAGGCTGTATTTATTAGCCAGCCAGGACGAATTTGAGCGTAAATATTCCTTTATTGATTCACCTTCCTGGCGGGTGAGCCTTTCAAAGGTTTTGTGCAGTTCATCACTCTGCGGCGCGGCAACAATTTTTTCAAGTGTTTCTTCGGGATGGTTGATGACCTCATTCGTTACGGAAAATTTACGGATACCGATAGACGGCAGCTTCTTTTCGAAGATAAGCAGTGCTTTTTCCACGGCACTGACCAGACCGCGGGCACCGGTGTTTTCCTCAAAGGCATTATTGGCCAGAATGCTCAATGCCGCTTCATCGAACTTCACATCGATACCGTAGGCGGCAAAGTCGAGCTTTTTACCGAGAATAATCGGGTTGTTGGGATTTTTCAGGATTTCCAGCAGGTCCTCTTCGGATAAATTCTCAAAAACGGCGCGAACCGGCAACCGGCCGACAAACTCGGACTCAAACCCGTATGTGATCAAATCATCGGACTTGACGTGCTGCAGGATGTCGATGTCATTTTGAGGGTTTTTAATCGGGGCGCCGAAGCCGATTCCCATTTCATGGATCCGCTTGCGGATGATTTCCGGCAGGTCAGAGAAGGCGCCGCTCATGATAAACAGGATGTTTTTAGTGTTAACAGCCTGTTTGTCGCGTTTGCCGGTTTTGCGAAAACGTTCGATTTCCTGGATCATTGAGATCGGATCGTGGGGGACTTTCAGATCGATTTCGGTCTCTTCCATCGGCTTGAGCAGCCCGCGCTGCACACCGGTTCGGGAGACATCCGCACCGATGAGGTTGCGGCTGCCGGCGATTTTATCGATTTCATCAATATAAACAATCCCGTACTGTGCCAGCTCGATATCATCGTCGGCCTCTCGGACCAGGTCCCTGACCAGGTCTTCAACATCGCCGCCCACATACCCGGTTTCGCTGAATTTGGTGGCATCACCCTTTACAAAGGGAACACCAATTTTATTGGCAATGAGTTTGATGATGTAGGTCTTGCCCACACCGGTCGGTCCGAGCATCAGGACATTGTTTTTAATCCTGCCCGCCATTTCACTGATATCTTCCGGATGGGTTTGCTCGCGTTGAATGCGGTTGAAATGAGTACAAATTTTCGTGGCCAGGATCGCTTTGGCAAGGTCCTGTTTGACGATGTACTGGTCCAGGTGGGCGATAAGATCTTCAGGCAACAGGTCGAAGACGATTTTTTTCTTTTTTTTCGGTGAGTTGTCCGCCTTATCAAGGGCCGCTTCCTGTGGCAGCACCACGGGAGATATGATTTTCACATTGTCTTTGAACTTTTTCGCCAGAAATTCACTGATTTCTTTTTCGATTTCTTTGGGGTCCGGTATTTTTTCGTCGCCTGGTTTCATAGTGATAAGAGTATAAGCATATCTCCTAAAAATTGCAACCGGTTCTGCCGGCCGGTTCTCCCGGTGCCGGCATATGCGCGGCCTCCTGCTTTTAGTATTGTTTTTCGGTTTTTTCATGAACCACCATGGCCTTTTGGCCACAACAAACGATGAAACACCTCAGGAAGAAGATTGAGATTAACGCCGATGGATAATCCCGCTACAACCGTGAAAAACTCGATCCTAATG
>DAOVBC010000097.1 GCA_030670715.1 Deltaproteobacteria bacterium
GTTTCCGGATTATAGTACGCGGTTAAAATCATAGCCGCCTGCCGGTAAACCTCAAGGCGCTGCTCCGCTGAAAGAAAGAAATTCCCGTGCACCGGATCCCAGACCATCAATTCATCCAAAGCTGCGGCGCGACTACGGGTAAGGTGGAATTCATGGTATCCATTCAGCCATTGCCCCAGGTACATCCGCATTTTGAACTTGTCTTTTTGTATACCGACTTCGCCTTCGCAGTAAACATCCGGAAGAAAAGAGAACGGAAACCGCCGGTTTAATCTCCTGATATTGGCATAATCTTTTTGAATACACGCTTTACCGGCTGCAGATATGGCGACATTCACCACAAATA
The DNA here is from genome assembly GCA_030670715.1 of Deltaproteobacteria bacterium. Lineage (GTDB taxonomy): Bacteria > Desulfobacterota > Desulfobacteria > Desulfobacterales > SG8-13 > DAOVBC01. The sequence goes on from DAOVBC010000097.1 coordinate 347, forward strand.
AAAACTTCCGATCAGCACTGGAAACCGCAACTCTGGCCGGATGGTAATATTCGCCGTGCTTTTCCAGGAAGATGGAGATCTCTTTCAGGTCCTCGGCAGCCGACTCCCGACCGGACATCTGTGAAAATGCGCCTGTCAGCGCTTTAAACCGGTCGGCTTCAATAAAAGAGCGAACAGCTGCAAAATAATCACCATAGCTGATGGATATATTGTTTTTATCCGGCGCTCCGCCCGAAAAACATTCCCGGCCGAGGGGAATAGAAGCATTCCAGATTTTGTCGTTTTCGCAGATGGGATGAGTCTGGTGGGATAAGAAATATTGGATGATAGGCGAGTGTAGGGTCATTGAATACCGCGCACTTTAAGCCTCGTCAGAGGTTGTTGGCAGTTTGCGCCAAAATAGATACCGGTGACTTGATACGTGTTCATTGATACTCGATTCTGGATCAAGGATGACGATCATATGGATTACTCCATCAGCTCAACTGACGGTCTTGTAAAAAGTCCAATTTCTTTATTGTTACACGTTAACAAGAAATTGTCTCATAAACCAACTCGAAACACGTAACCCGAAACCCGCAACATGGCACGATTATTCTCATTAAACCGAATATAGTCGATGCGGTGTAAACTGAAAACAGCTCTCCAAACTACCTGTTTTCCTGCCGGTGGACATCTATTTCTTTCATTATCTCCGGTGCAACCTCGTATCCCAGTTCAACGGCTTTATCGCAATGCTCAACAGCTTTATCAAATTCACCTTTTTCCAGGTAAGCAATGGCTAAATTATTATGCGAAATGGCGAAATTCGGGTCGAGTTCAAGAGCTTTCATACTGTTTTCAATGCTTTTGTCCACCTCGCCTTTCATCAGATAAGCATTGGCCAGGTTGGTAACCGCCTGAATAAACCGAAAATTAAAAAAAGTCGCCCTTTCAAGGGCCTTAATGGCCTCATCAACCTCTCCACGCTGAAGATGTACAAAGCCGATATTGCCATATCCTTCGGCAAAGCCCGGCCGTGCCTTGACTGCCTGCCGGTTGTATTCCATACACCCATCCATGTCCCCGCGCTGCAAGCAGATGCCTCCAAGTTGAGCGTAGGCTTCGGCGATGCTGGGGCTGCACTCGATGGCCTTGTGAAATTCCTCTTCGGCCTCATCGTAGTTCTTCTGACCCATCAGCCCCACAGCCAAATTATAGTGGGATGTACCGCAATCCGGATTTGCAGCAACGGCAGTCCGTTGCATGGTAATATACTCTTGAACATTTTTTGCTTTAGGCATAATTTTATCCTTTAAATATAATAGTTTTCGATTTTTTCATGAAATATTCAGGTTAAGCTCGTCAGGTTAGTATGGAAGCAATTCTCGTCAGGTTAGTATGGAAGCAATTATTAATTGTCAAGGGAAAACAAAGTGACGATAATATATATTGACTCTTTGTGACAAATTACGGCACCAACATTGTCTTGACAGGACTAAACATTGATAATATAAAAATTTCAACTTAGGAAAAGGGATAATATGGCTTTATTATTTGATTTTTAAAACCAGCAGGAGGTAATTATGGCGGATTTTTACATTAATATTTTTCTGGACGACGAGAAATTCAAGACGATTGAAGCAGCCGGTTTAACCGACCAGGTTACCGAAATAGATGGCAAGAAAGCGATTCAGGTCGGTATGACGAAAAAGGACAAAAAGAAACTGGTAAAAGGGTTTAAAGAGTTAACATTTGATAATGCCAATGCTTGCGTACTCCCGGAGGAGGGGGAAGGCACGCTGTTTGGGATTATATCCGACATGCAATCTGTCGACGTTATGAAATTTGCTATCACAAAACTCTATAATCCGCTTGCAGGAAGGGATGTGTTTGGAAGGGGCACAGGAATGCGCTGATTTTGTGCTAAAGCTGAAGTCTATTTTCGAACCCTTTGAAAAACATTTCCGTTTCGTCTTGAAAGGGGGCTATCATGCTTAACGGATGTTTTACGGCAATCATTACACCGTTTAAAGGCGAAGCCGTCGACACCGAAGGTCTCGATGCACTGGTTGACTTCCAGATTGAAAACGGTATTTCAGGGATTCTGGCCGTCGGGACAACCGGAGAAAGTCCGGTTTTGACCTGGGACGAACACGATCTGGTGGTTGCCAACATCGCTGAAAAAAACAACGGTAAATGCCTCTGCATCGCCGGCGCCGGCAGTAACAATACCGAAGAATCTCTCAAAGCATCCCGGCATGCCGTGGATGTCGGCGCGGACGCGCTTCTGCTGGTAGATCCTTATTACAACGGTCCGAGCTCCCTGGAAATTCGTCGGGAATATGTTGCACCTATTGCAAAAGCTTTCCCGAACGTGCAGGTGATCCCCTACATCATTCCCGGTCGCACCGGCGCCCAACTGCTGCCGGAAGACCTTGCCCTGCTGTTCAAGGAATTTAATAATGTCGGCACCGTCAAGGAAGCCACCGGTAATCTTGAAAACATGAAACGCACCCGTGAGTGCTGCGGTCCGGATTATACCATTCTTTCGGGCGATGACGGCATGACCTATGAAATGATGACCGATCCTGCGGTAAATGCTGCCGGCGTCATCTCCGTGGCCTCCAATGTCGCACCGGGCGCGGTTACCCGGATGGTCAAGCTGCTGGAAGGGGGTGACGCAACCGGGGCCAAAGCGCTGCTTTCCGCCCTGGAACCCCTCTTCGGTCTGGTAACCGTTAATACCAGGGAAGCAACACCATACGGTGAAGTCGTTTGCAGGGCGCGCAACCCCCTGGCCTTTAAAGCCCTCATGGCGATTCTGGGAATGCCGTCCGGCGGATGCCGTCAACCGCTGGGCAAGATGACGCTTAACGGAATTGAAACAGTGCTAAGCGCTGCTCGAACCGTACAGTCCAATAATCCCGAAATCTTCAAACCGATTGAAGACTTCTTCAATGTGAATATCGCAGAACGTTTGGAAAATCCGGAGGTGTGGAAAAAACTTTATTATAAGGAATATTAAACAGGTGATAGGTGAAGGGGTTCTATCATTTTAAAATGGCAGCATCCCTTTACCTATCAGCCAGCACCTGTCACCCATCATCTATCACCTTGTGTTTTCTGCCCTCTCTTTGCGGCTTCTGCCTCGTTGATCTTGAAATCGCCTTCTTTGAACAACAGCCATTTCAGCCACTTCAATCCGAATTTTAACAGGGCGAGCTCATCGTTTTTGATCGTTTCCTGCGTTTTCGAATCGACCGTGTAGAGTTTTATGAAAGAACTTTCGAAGACAAACTCCCTGAACTTATCCAGGTTATAACTGACCAGAAAAAACATCTTCTTGCTCTGTTCGGTCAGTTTCACATTCGGTGGAAAAGACCGTTTTCTAACCACCAGATCGGTCCACTCGGCATTCATTTCGTCACGCACATCGACCCCCTGGTCCTCCCGCCACTCACGTACCGTCCATACCTGGTCTTCTTCAAATCCGAGGCAGTGGGGCTCATTCACGAAAAAATAGAACCCGGATTCATCCGCACCCTCTTTGTGGCTCAAAGAAGCCACGCCGAGGGGATAATAGCGACACGTTGTCGGCCGATCCTCGTAAATAATACACCCGTCATCTCTGACGAAAGGACACGATTTCTGATCATCATCCAAAAGCTTTAAGGTGATAATGGGTAGGTCCGTCTTCTCCAGCAGCTGCGGTTCAGTATAGATGGCCAGAAACTCTTCTGACGACAGCTGCAGGCGGTTTTTAAGTTTAATGATGTCATAGGGGGTTAAAACGATGTTTATCCCCCGACAGCATCTCGTGAAACACTTTACGTTCTTGTGGCATTTGAATTTGAACCGGTTGTCCAACCCCAAGCGTACCGGTTCGATGCCGGCTTTGTTATTATCTTCAATTATGTTCATATCTTATTCTGCTGTTCCTTTCTATCTGTTGAATGCAAAAAACCCATAAGTATCCAAGCCTGTTTTTTATGTCAATAGCTAGAGCGAGATCCGGAATAAAAACTTATATCATGCAGGCTGGCACCCTCATCCGAAATAAAGTATTTATATAAGAACTCGTGAAATATCCGGGTTAAAAGTTGCGGGTTTAAGATTGGAAAACCGCGATCCCATTAACCCGCAACACGTAACACGTAACTCGCAACACGTTAATTTGTTCTTGATTTAAATTGTAAATATACTATATCGTTTGATATATTACTTTTTTCTTAAGGGCACTATTAAAGGGGGATGACATAATGCAGATAACCGTTGCAGAAACAAAACAACGAAAATCAAAGCCGGACGACAGCAACCTCGGCTTCGGTACAATTTTTACCGATCACATGTTTAACATGGATTACGCACCGGAGAAAGGGTGGCATAACCCGCGGATAGAACCCTATTCGCCGATCATCATGGACCCGGCCACCATGGTGCTGCATTACGGCCAGGGCGTCTTTGAAGGCCTGAAGGCTTACAAAACCGCATCCGGTAATATACAGCTTTTCCGGCCCGAAGATAACATCAAACGCCTGAACCGCTCCGCCCGCCGACTATGTATACCAGAAGTTGATGAAGCGTTTTTGCTTGATGCTCTCAAGCAGTTGATCGGGGTTGAAAAAGACTGGGTACCCGGTGCACCGGAAACCTCCCTGTACATCCGGCCGACAATCATTGCCACCGATCCGTTTCTGGGTGTGCGCGCTTCTCATACCTATCGGCTGTTCATTATTCTTTCTCCGGTGGGCGCATATTACCCCGAAGGGTTCAACCCGGTAAAAATATGGGTAACCAAAGATTATGTGCGCGCCGTGCGGGGCGGTGTCGGAGAGGCAAAAACTCTTGGAAATTACGCGGCGAGCCTGCTTGCAGGAGATGAAGCACACAAAGAAGGCTATACCCAGGTACTCTGGCTCGACGGGGTGGAAAAAAAATACCTCGAAGAAGTCGGGTCCATGAACATTTTCTTTGTCATCGACGGTGAGCTGATAACGCCCTCCCTTAACGGCAGCATCCTGCCGGGTATTACCAGAAATTCCGTCATTCAGCTGGCAAAACTCTGGGACATGAAAATCAGTGAAAGACTGATCAGCATTGATGAACTGGTGCAGGCCCACGCCGGCGGGAAACTGGATGAAATTTTTGGATCCGGCACAGCTGCGGTCATTTCCCCTGTAGGAGAGATTAAATCCGGTGATCAAATCTTTACGGTCGGCGGCGGCGAGGTCGGACCGATGGCGAAAAAATTTTATTCCGCCATAACCGATATCCAGTATGGCCGGGCCGAAGATCCCATGGGCTGGGTTGAACCGGTAGCATAAATATGCCGCATACGAAATACAAAACACTTTTGCTCAAAAATCACTTTACAGAATCCTAACAAAACCGCCAATGCCGGATTGAGAATATGCAAGACCCGGATGATTTAAAACATCTGCCTGAATTTATATCGAAAATTGAACAGGAAGGGTTGCCGCCGGTCGTTGCAAATACCTTTAGTTATTATTATCAAAAAATCGTGACCGGTGAAACCGGACTGATATGTGACCATGACATCGAACCGGTGGCGCCGGATCGGATCGAATCCGCTGAAAATCTCGCGGACTATTCCGCTGTCGGGAAACGGGCGTTTCCGCATGCCGTTAGAATCACGCTAAACGGCGGATTGGGGACAAGCATGGGGTTGACCGGCGCCAAATCCCTGCTGGAGGTTAAAGACGGCAGATCCTTTCTGGAAATCATCGTTCGACAGGCCCGCCGGGCGGGTATTGCACTGGCTTTAATGAACAGTTTCAGCACCCATGCAGAAACGCTGGCCGCCCTGTCTAAGTTCGATCCTGCTGTTGAACCGCTTACTTTCCTGCAGCACAGGTTCCCCAAGATTCTACAAAACGGGCTGGGACCGGCTGTCTGGCCGCGGAATCCTGAACTCGAATGGAACCCCCCGGGGCACGGGGACGTCTACACGGCTTTATACACGTCCGGAATGCTCCAGACCCTTCTGAACAAAGGCATTATCTACGCATTTATTTGTAATTCGGACAATCTGGGCGCAAGAATGGATCCGGAACTGCTGGGTTACTTTGCCCGGCATCGATTCCCGTTCATGATGGAAGTTGCCACAAAAACACCGACCGATGTTAAAGGCGGCCACCTGGCCCGCCATAAAAACGGCCGTTTGCTGCTGCGGGAAGCCGCTCAGTGTCCGGAAGATGAGCTCGATGCCTTCAGGGACATCAAGCGCTACTGCTTTTTTAACACCAACAACATCTGGATAAATCTGGAGTTCCTGAAAGAACTGCTGGAAAAGGAAAAGGCCATCTATCTGCCGATGATTATTAATCCGAAGACGCTGGACCCGCGGGATGATACAAGCCCCCGAGTGTATCAGATCGAAACAGCCATGGGAGCGGCGATTTCACTCTTTGAAGGGGCAACAGCCCTTATAGTGCCGCGATCCCGCTTTTTCCCGGTAAAAAAATGTAATGACCTGCTGGTGGTTCGATCCGACCTTTTTGAGTTGACCGACGCCGGTGACCTTTTGATCAATCCGGAGCGTAAAAATAAGGGCCGACCTGATACAATTCAAATTCGCCTGGATCCAGAATATTACGGAAAAATCGATCTTTTCAACGCTCGCTTTGATGCCGGCGTTCCCTCATTAGTCGACTGCGAGGTGCTCACCATCGAAGGTGACGTCCGCTTTGAAAAAAATGTGTCCATTACTGGGCATGTGAGAATCAATAACGGCAAAACAACCCAGGCCGTTATTAAGCAGGGATCGGTCATTGATAATGATATATTGTTTTAGCCCGAACATTTCATGAAAATTTTTATGCAAAATAAACGCCTCGAACTCGTGAAATATCCGAGCTATCGTTTCAATTCAGCACTGATCCGCACAACTACCGGTTTTAAAAACGCTGTCGAGCACTCCTTGAGTATTTTCAAAAAATTCGCACTTTCCGCGAACATCTGATATCATTCCGGTTTCCATTACCGGTATGGTTTGATTGGTTCCATTCGTTTAATTTGTTAGGGTTTATGCGCATTTTCAATTTTTACCCTGTACTCCGTTTTGTTACGTAAAGCCGTAACACGCGAACGTATGCTAACCAATTGAACTAACTAAACCAATTAAACTCTGGCTATGGGCTAAACAATAGTATAATCTTACTATTTTTCCTTAGATCAAAACCGATTTTTCACTGGATTCCCAATATGACCAATTGCAATTGGATCCAACAGGATCCGGCTCCCGGAACACGAATCCTCCGATTTCGCGGTGATACGCAGAGGTTTCAACTAAAGCTGAGCGAACCTCGCAAGGGAAATGCCTGGCTGCGGACCAATATCGGTTATGCCCGGATAAAGCGCCGGGAAATCATCCGAGAAGTGCATCACGATGAAACACCGCTGGGACGCGATTGGTTCGACACACCCATGCACCGGATCGATGACCGGCATTTTCGGATCAATCTGCCGTTGTGCGAGGCGGGACAT
>DAOVBC010000091.1 GCA_030670715.1 Deltaproteobacteria bacterium
TTTTGGGGCTCCCGCGCTTTTCGATGTTGTCGGCGGGCGGGGCGCTCGGTTTAAAACCCGCCCCGCTACCACTAATTTCCTTTTTCTTTTTTACCCCACGCCCAACAAAACCATCTATAATACGATAAACGACCTATTACCAGCTTACATCCGGACTTTTAATGGAAAAGTTGGAATTAGATATAACATGTTCATTCGCCGGTGAATGTTGAACAGAGATTACCGACCCTTTATTGTTCAAAACGGTGCTAATAGGAATTATTGAATATTCTGGTTTTTTTAAATAAGTTTTAAACCGGTTTCAAGTCGCTTAGATTTCGACTGAGAGCAAGGCGCGAGGAGGATAAAATGCGCAGCGTACATATAAGTACGTGAGCAATTTTATCTGACGAGCAACGCCGCTATCGGTCGAAAGATGAGTGAATTGAATCCGGTTTTAGAACATGCCTCCGTTGACCGAGATAACCTGCCCCGTAATATAGGAAGCATCATCAGAGCACAGAAATCTGACAACACTGGCGACCTCTTCCGGCCTTCCAATTCTGGCCATGGGAATCATCTCCTTAATATTATCCACCGGTGCATCTTTGATCATATCGGTTTCAATCAGTCCCGGGGCGACAACGTTGACCCGTATCCCCAGCCTGGCAACTTCAGTGGAGATGGCGCGGCTTGCGCCGTTGAGCCCGGCCTTGGCGGCGGCATAATTGGATTGACCGCGGTTTCCGATGAGTGAGGAGACCGAAGATATGGAAACGATTGCTCCCCGCTTGTTGGGGACCATCTTCATGAGAACCGGTTTGGTGACGTTGAAAAATCCCTTCAGGCTGGTGTTAATGACAGCATCCCAGCTTTTTTCCGGCATAAAAACAAACAGGTCATCTGCTACGATTCCGGCGTTGTTCACCAGTACTTCGATATTACCGAAACGTGAGGTAACTTCATTGACGGCTGCTTCAGCACCTGCGCCATCCGTCACGTCGAACTGGATCGCCTCACCGCCATTGCCCTCGTCCCTCAGCAGCCGGAGGGTTTCTGCTGCAGCACTGTCATCTGAACGATAATTGATAACCATAAAATAACCGGCTCTTGCCAGTTCCAGGGCAATGGCCCGTCCGATACCTTTGCTGCCGCCGGTGACAATGGCAACTTTTTGATTATCACTGCTGCTCATGGTTCACACCTTTCTTTTCCGGATCAGGTTTTAGCGGTCAACACCGAATCTGTTTCCGACTGCATCACCTGCAGATAGACTTCGCCGATCAAACTGGATTTTGTTTCGGCGGTGCCGAAAATACCGGTGTAATTATCGAAGCTGAAATCGGTTTTTACGCAGGTGATGATGCGGCTGTTCAAAGGAATTTTATCTTGCACCAGTGTTGCATTTTTTATCCCCACCAGCCAGCCTCTTCCAATTTCAGATAACGTATCTTCCAGCTTTTTTTTCCAGCCAATGCAGACACTGGCCGTTTGCGCCACCAGTTCAACAATAATGAGCGATTGCACGTAATCACCTTCCACCAGCGGCCATTTTGCGGTAACGATGGATTCGGTAATTACTTTTTCTAGGTTCACTTCAAGGACTGTATCGATAAGGCGCATACGATCCCGGTGTGGAATAAATTCGTCAAGATCAATATCCGGCATTGCAATGACCCTTTTTCGTGTTCATATTGATTGAAAATAAGATTGAAAATAACAAAAAAAAGAGGTATTAATTAAAATTTTGCACAATAAGTCAAGTTACTACAAATTCATATGGCTGTAAAGAACCAAGCCGCCTTCGCCTGGCTTCGGCGGCCAGGGCCGCCAAATGTTTCGCTTCAGCATGCCAGGGCCGCTAAGCGTTTCGCTTCGGCACGCCAGGGCCGCTAAACACGCAACGCAGGCGGGTGTGAATTGTAATAACCCAATACCCATTCGACAATTGCGGGAAAAATCAATGGAACAGCTGATAAAAGAATTAAAATTGAAAATCATTGACACCCTCAATCTCGAGGGTGTTACGCCGGACGATATCGATATGGACGCCCAACTTGTCGGTGGTGATCTCGGCATCGATTCCATCGACGTTCTGGAGCTTGTATTGATGATGGAAAAGGATTACGCCGTGGTGGTCAAGGACCGGGAGCTCGGCGCAAAAGTTTTCGTTTCGCTGAGAACTCTGGCAGAATATATCTATGAAAAATCTCCAGAGGTTAGCCGTTGACGGGTTTGCACATTTACATTACCGGAATGGGTATCATCAGCCCGGTAGGAAATGGACTAGATCAGACTCGGGCGGCCATCAAACAGTCCAAATCAGGTATTCAGCCTTTAACCCTTTTCCCGGTCGCTCAATCCGACCCATTGCCTGTGGGAGAGATCACAGAATCCTTTGATACCGGCGATGTGCCCCGTACCCATAACCTGGCACTTGTTGCCGCCAGGGAGGCAACGGTTGGAGCACAACGAAGCCCGGATGCCATAGTCATCGGGGTGACCACCGGCGGGATACTGACCACCGAAGAAAACCTGAAAGACGGGTACACGGATCCGCAGCTGTTTGCCCACCATTCGGTTGGGTCCGTAGCAGAGCACCTTGCCGGCCAATTGGATTGCAAGGGTCCTGTGATCACTGTCTCAACGGCCTGCTCATCAGGGACTGTCGCTATAAAGATTGCAGTGGATCTGCTCAACAACGGCAGGGTTAAAAGCGTCCTGGCCGGTGGTGCGGATTCTCTTTGCCGGCTGACATATTACGGGTTTAACGCTCTGCAATTGATCGATCCAAACGGGGCCCATCCGTTCGACAAAAATCGAAACGGAATGTCCGTATCCGAAGGGGCGGCGATGTTATTACTGGAATCGGGTACCCAACCTCCGGAAAGTGCCATTGCAAAAGTGCTGGGCGTCGGCCTGTCCTGTGACGCGTACCATCCGGCAGCACCGCACCCGGAAGGTGCAGGCGGAATTGCCGCCATGCGAACGGCGATAAAGGAGGCCGGCATTTCCCATTCTGATATCGATTATATCAACTTGCACGGAACGGGCACATTTCACAACGATCTTTCCGAAGCCCGGGCAATCAACACCATTTTCGGCGGTGCAAAACCTCCGCTATCTTCGGTTAAAGGCGCATTCGGTCACTCGCTAGCTGCGGCCGGGGCGATCGAGACGGTGGTTTCCGCCTTATGCATGCAAGACAGGCTGATACCTGCAAATAAGGGCTGTGAAGTTCCGGACCCTGATTTAAATCTTGACCCGGTTTTAAAGCCGTCCGCGGCCGAATTGCGCACCGTCCTTTCAAATTCATTCGGTTTTGGCGGAAACAACGCCGCAATTATTCTTGGCAGTACCGCAAAAGACAGCCGACCCTTCACCCCAACACCGACTGCTGACCTTGCGGTTGCCGGCTGTGCCTGCCTTACCGGTTCGGGCGATGCAGGCCAAACTCTGGACGCCCTTTCACGGGGACAAGATTGCCGGGGAATACTGCCTGATGGCAAAATATCACAGAAGCTTTCCCCCAATGCCGTGCGTCGCCTGAAGCGCCTGCCGCGTATGGGCCTTTCGCTGGCCATTGCTGCTTACGAAGATTCGGGTCTATCTGATGCGCCGTCTTCCGTCATTTTCGGTACCGGATGGGGGCCGCTTTCGGAGACATACGATTTTCTGCAGAAGCTGTTGGAATCCAGCGAGGAACTTACCAGCCCCACCAACTTTGTGGGCTCTGTTCACAATTCGCCGGCAGGGCAGATCGCGATTCATTTTCAATCCACCGGCGCCAATATCACGACGGTAGGAGACGACTATTCCTTCGAACAGGCATTGATGACTGCCGCTCTCCTGAGTGGTGGTATGGCGGACGATGATACGATGTTCGTCATCGGCGCAGATGAACACCATGAGAGGCTGTCGCATCTTTTCGACCGGTCAGTTTCACTCGACACCGGGCGATCGGACGGAGGCGGTGCGCTTTGCATTAAAAAATCCGGCGCTGATCCGTGCCCGTGGATACGAATCCGTGTGTCATTCTTTGAGAGGGCCGAAAGCAATCTGCAGGTTGTTTCATCTCTGGTCTCGCAACTTGGCGGCGAGGAAGCCATACGTGAGAAGTACGGGCTGGTTATGCCGGGAATTCCGCTGGCTTATCGCAATACCGGAGAAAAACAGCTGAAAGATTTTCTGTCCCGCACCGGCTTTGTGAATCCGGTCTTTGATTACAGAAAGCTGACGGGGGAATACGCCTCCGCGTCGGCAACGGCAGCCGCGCTGGCGGTCCGACTTATTCAAAAGGGTATAATACCGGAACCGCTAGGCGGTGGAAAGCCATGCCGTTTAGAGGGCAGAGGTGCGCTGGTTATCGGTTTAGGCCGGTATGTCACGGCGATGGAAGTTTTGCCGTAAACCACCATGGTTTACATATTTTGTTATCATGGTAGATGCTCATAAAAACCGCGATGACCAAGAAGGTCAAATATAAATTCCAAATATCAAATTACAAATTACAAACAAATAACAATTCTCAATGAATGAAAATCCAAAACAGGCAAAAGTGACCTCTATACCCTGATCCAGTTTCGAGTATCAAGGATCGAGTATCCACTTAACGCTTTGAGCTTTGTTTATTACTTTGAACCCGGAACCTTGAACCCTAAACTTTGAACTTTTATATACGCTAAGCTGCCCATGCGCGTTCTTCTTGTTTCTGCAAACACGTTAACCGCTCCGTATCCGGTATATCCGCTCGGGCTGGATTATGTTGCCGGAGCTATTGCCGATAAGCACCGGGTGAAGATTTCTGACATTAATGATCTTGAGGAATTTGATGCCATCAAAGATGTGATCGACGATTTTTTGCCGGATGTGATCGGGGTCTCTTTACGCAACATCGATAACACAGACACCACCGATCCCAGGGGCTTTATCGGGATATATCAGAAACTGATCGAGATGATCCGTAAATATTCCGAAGCACCGATCATTCTTGGCGGTAGCGGATTTACGATTTTTCCGGTTGAAATGATGGAGGCCCTGAAAGCGGATTACGGGATCATCGGCGAGGGAGAGCGACTGGGCCTTCTTCTCGACGCGATTGAAAGCCGGGCGGATGTGTCTGCCATCCCCGGAGTGATTACAACCGAATCCCACACCTGTATTCCCCAACCCTGGGACAAGACCTTTACCAGGATCACTGATCCGGAACATTCCCACCTTAAATTTTATTTGAAAAGGGGGGGGATGCTGAATCTCCAAACCAAACGCGGATGCAGTTTTAAGTGCATTTATTGCACCTATCCGCACATCGAGGGCAAAAAACTGCGGCTGATTTCGCCGGAGGATGTTGCGGATACCGCCATTAGACTTCAGCATGCCGGAGCGAAATACCTGTTTGTTACCGATTCAGCGTTTAATGCCGATCAATCCCACAGTATGGCAGTTGCACGAGAATTTATAAAACGCGGTGTGTCAATACCATGGGGGGCTTTTTTTGCACCGACACGCCTTCCGGCCGATTATTTTCAACTCATGGCCGAGGCCGGGCTGACACACGTTGAATTCGGGACCGAGTCCCTATCAGATAAGATGCTGAAATCATACCGTAAACCATTTAGCGCCGAACAGGTTTTTCAGACCCATCAAGCCGCACTCGAGGCCGGACTGTATGTGGCCCACTATTTCATGTTCGGCGGCCCCGGCGAAAGCCAGGACACCCTGATGGAAACACTCATAAATGTTGACAAATTGGCAAAAACCGTTTTATTCTTTTTTTGCGGAATTCGAATCTATCCTCATACGGCGTTGCATCAAATTGCGGCGGAAGCAGGCCAGATTTCAGAGTCCGGGAACCTGCTGGAACCGGTGTTTTACCAGTCTGACACCATCACCGACAAAAAAATTATAGATCAGGTGCGTAAGCATGCCGATGGCCGCATGAACTGGGTGATTGGTGCCGGGGGAGATGAGACCGCTGAAATTGTCTCAAGCCTGTATGCTCGCGGCCACTACGGACCGCTCTGGGAATATTTAATTCAATGATCAACAAAACACCGGCGACAGCCGTTTCAAACCTGCAGCAGTGGCATACGATCACACTCGTACAAAAATCTCCACAAAACGAGATCCTAGCCAGGGCAAAAATTGATGAGAGCTCGCCGTGGTTTTCCGGGCATTTTCCAGGGGAACCGATTCTTCCCGGAATTGCCCAGCTGAAAATTGTTTTCGAGGCAATCCAACGGGCCGAAAGAAGAGACCTGAAAATTTCGGGTATCAAAAGGACCCGGTTTAAACAGATTATTGAACCTGAGGATGAGATTGAAATTCATGCCGGGCCCGTAAAAGATAACGCCCTTGCATACTCTTTTAGAATCATGGTAAGGGACGAACTCGCCTGCAGCGGAATTTTACTCACGGAAAGTTTAGACTCGTAATGCCGATTCAAAAATCTCTTCAACCACGGAAGAGATCGACACAGATTGTCAACGCACCTTCCAGATCGGTTTTACTCCCAGGATTTGTCCGTAGCAATCAATTGACCTACAAATATATGATTTAGGGGGAACAAGCATGTTAGCAACAACAGAAACCACAGACATCATCATTCGGGTGGCAGAGGTGTTGATCAACGAGCTCAAACTGGAAGATGTATCACCGGATACCTTCGATCCGGACATCGACCTGGTAGATGAAGTCGGCATCGACAGCATGGATCTGGCAACCGTGGCCCTGGTTTTGCAGGATGAATACGGGATTAGAATCGATGAAGATGATTATCCCAAGCTGACAACGGTTCGCTTTATCGCCGAATACATCAAGAAGAAAATATCCTGATATAAATGTCCGGCTGCCGATCGCGGTGCCGGATCGCCCGGATATTGTTATGGCCTGCAAGACGTCCAACATTAGATTCCGGAGTACACAACCTTTATGAAAGCAGCGAATCAAATTCTTGCCGAAGACACTCCGCCGAAAAAAATATGGAAATTTGCGGATATACTGGCCGATCCTGTTATACGGGACCGGTGGGAAAAGGTACGCAAATATTTTTTCCTGCGCGAATCGACCTACGACATGACCCGCAGGTGCAATATTAAATGTGAGGGCTGTTATTTCTACGAAGGGGACAAACAGTTTACCAGCGAGAATATGGACCTTGAAGCCTGGCGCAGTCTGATGAAAGCGGAAAAGGAAAGGGGAATCACCTACGTCGTTCTGGCCGGTGCCGAACCGGCACTTGTCCCGCAGCTGCTTGCGGTGTGTTATCAGGAAATGCCCCTGGGGGCGATTGCATCCAACGGCCTTAAGCTGATTCCCACATCGGTCAGCTACAAAATTCACATTTCTGTCTGGGGTAATGACGAAACCAGCCGGCGCGTGCGCAAGGCGAAAAACATGCTGCCCCGGCAGATTGAAAACTACAAAGGCGATCCCCGGGCCGTTTTCGTGTACACTTTTACCCGCGGCAATATTGACGAGATTTACGAAGTCGTTGAAACCCTTGCCGCCGAAGGATGCAAGGTGACCTTTAACATGTTTTCTGCTCCTGTTGGTTATGATGGCGAGCTGCGACATACCGAAGCGTCACTGAAGAAAACGCGGACTGCAATGTTGAAAGTCCTTGCAGAATATCCCGACAATGTGCTCTTTTCAGCTTACAGTGCCGTTGCCCATACCCACCGGTACGGGCTCCACGATCTTTATGCCTGCCCCTATCCGAGAATGAACCCATCCACCGCGCTCGGGCTCGGCCGGTCTTTCAGACAGTATCGAACAGATCTCACATGGGACAGAAGCGCCGCCTGTTGCGTGCCGGATACGGACTGTGTTGATTGCCGGCACTATGCCGCCGGCAGCGCTGTTGTGACGGCCAGGTTGTACCGCCATGCCACCGACCCGGAGACATTTAAAGCCTGGCTGGATTACGTTGACACCTATCTTGCCGTCTGGGTGATGACATATGAAAAAGGGAAGAATCTGTCCGATCATCCA
>DAOVBC010000130.1 GCA_030670715.1 Deltaproteobacteria bacterium
ATGGGGCGAAGCCCCTAAGTGCTATCTACCCGTGTACTGTTTGCGGGTGCGGTCCATCTCCCGCTGCTCATCCCGGCGGCGGATCGCCTCACGCTTATCGTATTTTCTTTTACCCCGGGCCAGCGCCAGCGCCATTTTGGCCTTTCCGGCTTTAAAATAGACCTTCAGCGGGACAAGCGTTGCGCCCTTTTCATTCACTTTGCCGTACAGACGTTTAATTTCGCGCTTGTGCAGCAACAGCTTCCGGGGACGACGCGGTTCATGGTTGCCGTAATATGCAAAAGGGTAGGGGTCGATGTGCATCTGATAAACGAACACTTCGCCATTTTTTATTCTGGCATACGAATCCTTCAGATTGACCCGGCCCAACCGCATGGATTTGACCTCGGTTCCCTTCAATACCATACCGGCTTCAAATACATCTTCGATATGATAATCATGCCTGGCCTTGCGATTTTCGGCCACTGTTTTTTTATGCTCTTTTGTCATAATTAGAAAGGGATTATTCTGTCCGGTCTATTTCTGACAGGATACTGCCGTAAGTTTCCCGTAACATCTCGAACACTTTCTCAGCCGAAGCCAGTTTCAGGGCCTCTTCCACCAGGGGTGTCGTGTCCTCCATTTTTATCGACCGGATCATCTCCTTGACGACTGGGATGGACTGAGGGTTCATGCTAAATCCATCCATTCCCAGACCCAGGAGAATCGGTGCGTGGATAGCGTAACCGGCCATCTCGCCGCAGATAAATACTTTTATTTTTTTTTCGGCGGCCACTTCGGTTATCCGCCTGAGCAGTCTTAAAATAGCCGGGTCAAGGGGTCTAAAAAGATGGGATACCTGTTGGTTCCCCCTGTCGATAGCCAGCGTGTATTGAATCAGGTCATTGGTGCCGACACTGAAAAAATCGACTTCTTCTGCGATTTTGTCCGCCATGATGGCCGCTGATGGGACCTCAATCAGGACGCCTATTTTAATGTCACTGCTGAAGGCAATGCCGTCTTTGTCCAGCGATTCGGCGACTTCATTCAGAATTTTTTTCGACATGAGAACTTCTGAAACCGTTGAAACCATCGGAAACATGATCCGGACTTTTCCATGAACTGCCGCCCTCAAGATAGCACGCAACTGGGTTTGGAAAACATCGGGCCGCTGGAGGCAGTAGCGAATTCCGCGCAGACCGAGCGCCGGGTTCACTTCCGCCGGACCTTTTCCCGGGCCAACAGCCTTGTCGCCGTTAATGTCCAGCGTTCGGATGGTCACCGGTTTGGCCCCCATGACTTCAATGACATCGGAGTATTTATCGTAGAGTTCATCCTCACTGGGAAAGTCGGAACGGTTCATGTATTGAAATTCGGTACGGTACAGGCCGATACCGTCTGCGCCATAATTGATTACCGATACAACTTCTTCCGGCAGTGCGATGTTGCCCAGCACCATCAGCCTGTGGCCGTCGGTAGTTTCGGCCGGCATGCGGCTTTTGCGGGTGATGGCCGCCTTATGCTGCTCATATCGCATAGAGCGCTCTCCATACTTCACCAGCGTTTGCTCGCTTGGAGCGATAATAATGGTGCCGGCTGTACCATCCACGATAATGACATCCTCGTTTCTGATCATTGCAGTTGCATTGTCCAGGCCCAGTACGGCCGGTATTTCAAGGGCCCGGGCGATGATGCCGGTATGGGATGCTTTACCGCCTTTATCGGTAACAAAACCTTTAATTCGTTCCAGTCGAATCTGGCTGGTTTCAGCGGGTGACAGATCATGGGCGACCAGAATCACCCGTTTATCGATCTGGTCGATATTCACCTGATTGGCGCCCACCAGGTTTCGCATGATGTGGTCATAAAGATGGTCGATGTCTGCGGCCCGTTCCTGCAGATAGGGGTCGGTCATATTCTGAAAAATGGATTTTACTTCGGCCACCACCTTTTTTAGTGCCCATTCCGCGTTGACAGATTCATTTTCAATGGTGTCAATGGTTTTCCCGTACAGCATCTTGTCCTTTAAAAGAACTTCCTGGGTCTCAAGAATGCTGGTTTGCTGACGGAAATCCTCAGGGGTCTTTTCAATTATATCTCGCAGCGCGTCTTTTGATTTTTTAACCGCGGCCTTAAAACGCTTGATTTCCTTTTTAACCTGAGATTTCAGGATCGGGTATTGCCGAACAACGTCGACGCCCTCTTTGTCCACCAGATACGCTTTCCCGATGCAAATACCGGGTGATACGCTGATACCGTTGAGTATTGTTTCATGGTTATCGGTGTCGGGTCTGTTCATTTATTCTCCAAAACCTATTCCAATCAGATTAATGATTTTATCCAGTATCTTCAGATCGGTTGAATCTTCTGCGGTAATTTTCAGCTTTGTCCCCTTTACCCCCTCCAGGGTAAGCATGTCCATAATACTTGATGCATCTGCTTTTTCAGCACCCTTGCTGATCCAGATCTTCGAGCCGGCCTGGGCTGCAAGTTTTGCGATCATTGCGGCTGATCGGGCATGCATCCCGAGCTCGTTGGTGATCGTTACTTCTTCTGAAAGCGCTTTTGCCTTGCGGATCATTGACATAAAATGACATAGTTGCTACCAGTTGTAAATAATTTAATGTTTCCATTGTAACGTCCGGAGGAGGAGAAAGACATGGCGCAAAAGATCTTGATCTTCGGGAAAAATACCTGACCGTTTACCAGTGCAGCTCGTGAAGCTTACGAACAGCAGGGAAAAAAATTTGAGTATATCGATGTTTTTTCTTCAAACGATAAGCTGGAGACCATGCTCAAGCACTCCAACGGCGTGCGTAAAGTTCCGGTTATCGTGGAAGAGGAAAACGTCACAATCGGATTTGAAGGAAAAACGTGAGGGGTATAATGCCGGCCGGCGGCCGACGGATACAGGATGCAGGATCCTTCAGACACGCGATATGGGATTTGCGATGCGAGTTGTTTGATACATATTGCAGGATGCAGGAGGCAGGTGAAGAATACACGATGCACGGTATCTAACGGGACTTATATCTTGAATCTAACTCACCAATTGACATCGTTGTTTCTTATTTCGATAAAATCTTACAAATAAATTCAGCCTTCTTTTAACGCTGCCAATGTTAAAAATTCCGCAAAAAAAACCGATTTATGTACAGCTGGAGCAACGGGTTGAAGAACTCGAAGAAGAGGCGGTCCAGCTAAGGCGACACGAACAAATTTATCACCGGCAGAATGAATATCTGACTGCTTTACACGAGACCGCCATCGGGTTTATCGACCTTCTGGACAAGGAAGAGCTGCTCGAAACCATCTTGTACCGGGCCGCCTTGCTGACCGGAACCAGCCATGGTTATATCTATTTGCTCGAGCAAGATGAAAACCATATGCAGATGCAGGTGGGGATGGGTTTTTTCAAAGGCCAGCTTGGGCGCCGGGTAAAGCCGGGCGAAGGCATGGGCGGAAGAGTCTGGCAGATGGAGCAACCCCTCGTGGTGGATGATTATCAATACTGGAGCGGCCGACTGCTCGATAAAAGCCTCGATCCGCTGGGCCCCATCGTGGGGATACCGCTAAAGTCGGAACAGGGGGTTCTGGGTGTCATCGGCCTGGCCCGGGTGGAAAAGGGCAAAGTATTCAATCCGGAGGATATTAAAATCCTGGGCCGGTTTGCCGAACTGGCCCTGATCGCCCTTGAAAAGGCAAAGCTGATTGCCGATGCCCGGCGTGAACTGGCCGAGCGCAAAAAAACCGAGGCAACCCTGCGGCAAAGCGAAGAGCGGTACCGCTCGCTCCTGGAATCTTCACCCGATCCCGTGGTTGTCTATGACATGCAGGGCAACGCCACTTACGTGAATCCGGCTTTTGAGCAAACGTTCGGTTTTTCGCGTGATGAAGTGCTGGGCCGGCAAATCGACTTTGTGCCCGAAAAGAACTGGCCCGAGACCCGTGACGCAATCGAGAGCATGCTGAGCGGAAAAAAGATTCACCTGTTTGAGACCAAACGCCAGACCAAAGACGGCAGGGAACTCGATGTTCAATTGAGCTCGACCATATACCATGATCGCAGTGGCAAACCGACCGGCAATATCGTTACGCTCCGGGATATCAGCGCCTTAAAGGAGACGGAGGCGAAAATAAATAAATATCGCGACCATCTGGAGGAGCTGGTCCAGGAGCGCACCGCCGAACTGGCCGAGACCAACGTCCGGCTGGCCCAGGAAGTCGAGGAACGCAAACGGGTGGAGAAAGCGCTTCGCAAGAGAGAGGTGGAGCTGGAAGCTCAGTCCCGGCACCTTGCAGAGGTCAATACCGCCCTGAAGGTTCTGTTGAAACAGCGTGAGGATGACAAAAAAGAACTCTCTGAAAATGTTTCATCCAATGTCAAGGAATTGATCGGACCTTACCTCGACAGGTTGCAAAAGAGTCGTTTGAATACCGATCAGCGGACCCTGGTCAACATTCTTCAGTCCAACCTTACCAATATTATATCCCCTTTCATCGGCAAACTGTCCGCCGGGACGCTCAAGCTAACCCCCATGGAAATCAGAGTGGCCGATCTTGTGAAAGAGGGCAAAACAAACAAGGAGATCGCAGAACTGTTGTGCCTTTCTAAAAACACGATCCTGTTTCATCGCTATAACATTCGTCGCAAACTCGGCATCAAAAACAAAAAAGTAAACTTGAGGGTCCACCTGCTATCCTTCACAAAATAGTAGTTTTTACCCACTATTATACCACTAATTTATCAACTTGACTTTGTGGTCTGATAAGGTATGTATAGGGCCTAAAAAGAGAAATGCCTAAAATGCTCTAAAATGCCTAAATTAAAATAAATGCCTAAACTGCACTAAAATGCCTAAAATGGAAAACGGTTGTGTCGGTTTAGCCTGTTCCTCGCAACCCGTAACCCGCAACTCGTAACTCGCAACCCAATGAACCTTTACCCCGTTAAATTCTTCGAAGAAGACGAGCTTGCCCAATGAAATTTTTCACAGAAAACGAGCACAACGAATTTCATCGGGGCGAAGCGGATTTAACCGGGGCAACAAACTCAACGACCCCAATAAACCCAACAAACCCGATGAACCCAATCAACCCAATAAACCCAAGTAACGCAACAAACTCAACTATTGAACATCGAATACCTTACGCCATGCCCTACTTGTCCCGCCATAGCAGTTGGCAGGCAGCGACGGCGGATGCCCTTTGCGTCTTGTCATCCGGTTTAATTTTCTTGACTTCATTGAGGATACATTGTAGCGACAGGTTCGCATATAATTGCCTTTTATGAAATGAACGAGATTCAGATTGTTTGCGATAAGTATTGATTAAGGGAAGGGAGGCCGAAGCATTGGTCGCAGAAAGTGAACTCAAAAAAGGGGATGTCCTGCTCGATCTGAAAGACATTCACATGACCTTTGGAAAGGTGACCGCTCTGGCCGGTATCAGCCTGAAAGTCAGAAAGGGTGAGATCCATTCGATTATCGGTCCCAATGGCGCCGGTAAAACCGTGATGATGAATTGCATCAACGGATTGTATCACCCCCAGAAGGGCGATGTGTTTTACAGGGGGGAACGCGTGAATCACATTAAACCTCACGCGCGGGCAAAACTTGGAATCGCGCGAACGTTTCAAAAAGTAGAAGTGTTTGGCGGTATGACCGTCCTGGATAATATCCGCCTGGGTCGCCACATCCATTATAAATCCGGCATTGCCAGTGGTTCGGTCTATCTCGGGAAAACGGCCAGGGAAGAGATTGAACACCGCACGTTTATCGAAGAAGAAATCATCGACCTGCTGGAGATTCAACAAATCAGGAGCAAACCGGTGGGGATGCTCCCTTACGGTTTACAGAAAAGGGTCGAGCTGGGGCGTGCCCTGGCTCTGAGACCGGAACTGCTGATACTCGATGAACCTCTCGCCGGTCTTAACCTGGAAGAGGTCGAGGATATGGCGCGGTTTATCCTGGACGTAAATGAAGAAAAACGCTGGCAGGTGACCTGCATTTTGGTGGAGCACGACATGGGCGTTGTTATGGATATTTCCGATCGGGTGTTTGTCCTCAATTTCGGCAATATGATCATGGACGGCACACCGGAGGAAGTCCAGAACAATCCCGAGGTGATCAAAGCTTATCTGGGCGAAGAGGATCTTTATGCCACGAGAGCGTAGACCTGAAAGGTTCAAGGTTCAAGGTTCAAGGTTCAGGGTTTAGGGTTCAGGGTTCAAAGTTCAGGGTTCAGGGTTCGAAGTTCAAGGTTCATTGGGTTTGTCGCCCCGGTTAAATTCGCTTCGCCCCGATGAAATTCGCTGTGCTCGTTTTCTGTGAAAAATTTCATTGGGCAAGCTCGTCTTCTACGAAGAATTTAACGGGGTAAAGGTTTATTAAAATGGTGAAATCCGTTTTTAATTTTAGGCATTTTAGAGCATTTTAGGCATTTGCCCTTTGGGTTTATCGGGTTCAAGGTTCAAGTTTCGGGTTTCAAGTTTCGGGTTTCTGGTTGTTCAAAAAGATCTCAACCGACAAAACAGACAAAACCGGTTTATCCGGATGGGACTTTAGCGGGGGGAAAGTAAGCGGATATGGAAATTACCAGTGAACTGACGATACCAAAACTATTTTACGAAAAGGCGCAGAGTTCCGGTGAGGGGCGGGTTG
>DAOVBC010000272.1 GCA_030670715.1 Deltaproteobacteria bacterium
TTGCCTCGGAAATCTTTTCGGGCGGCACCGGCAATGGGATCCTGTCGTGCACCCGGCCGTATAAACGGGAAGGCGTTGCCAGGTGACCCCTCTGGTTTACAATAAAGGCATCGCCTTTCCGGCCGGCATCGAGTTGATCCAGGAGTTGAACAATCGGCCTGGAGTCGATCGTGGCCCTCAGTATAAAAAATGAACCGCCTAGAACCGGATATTTTATCCCGATAACGACCTGCCGGCGTTGCCCCTTAACCTGGGCCGGATTGCTGAAGTACACCCCCCGCTTGAGCACTTCTGTATAACACTCCCGCCGGCAAAGGTTCGCCCCTTTTAAATTATATGGGCCGGTGTATGCAACCATTCTGCCGGACGTGTTCAGTATTCCCAGATCAACAAACCCGCCGATTCCCCGGTTCAGGTTTTTAATAAGCGTTTCCAATCGCCCGGTGTTGAGCAATTCGTTCAGGGGGTTGTCTTTGGCGATAAATTCCAGGGCGGTCCGGCGTTCGGACAGAAAGAAAGAAACGGTTCTCCAGGCACCCGACACGATCCGACCGGTGCGCTGCAGGGCCTCGGCCTCGATTGCCCCCCGGGTGATCCTGTAGTCGATCCAGGTCATGGTGATCAGCGGTGTCAGGGCCAGCACCGAAGAAAGCAGCACCATCAATTTCCATTTGCGGCGAAAATTGAACAGGCGTATCTGTGGCCCGGCCCCAACGTCCTGATGGTCCCAGAATTTCGGCTTTATTTTTTCAAGAAGTGACATGTTAGGCGCCTAACGGCTTACGAGTTTCGAGTTACGGGTTGCGCGTTACGGGTTACGGGTTGCGTGTTACGAGTTGCGTGTTACGACTTGCAAGTTACGGGTTCAACCGACCCAACTGACAAAACCGACTCAACAGTTTTTCATTTTAGGCATTCTTTTCAGAGTTCGTTGTGTTTATTGTGTTTATTGAGTTGGTCTTGCTTTCAGCTTTCAGCCTTCAGCTTTGAGCCTCCTTTTTTAGGCAATTTAGGCATTCTTTATTGGGTTTATTGAGTTTATTGGGTTTATTGGGTTCATTGGGTTTATTGAGATACGGGTTACGGGTTGCGAGTCAGTTTCTTCACAACCGACCCAACTGACAAAACCGACTCAACAGTTTTTCATTTTAGGCATTTTAGGCACTTTAGTGCATTTTAGGCATTTACCCTATGAGCTATGAGCCTCTTTCTTACGGCGGATCTTTTCATGGGCCTGTTTGAGCATCTCGCTGAGCCTATCGATATCCACCGGTTTCTGCAGGTAGGCAAAAGCGCCTAGCTCCATGCACTTGTCCCTGTCGACATCGGATCCGTGCCCGGTCAATACGATGACTTCGATGTCCGGACTGGTTTGCTTTACTTTCTTCAGCACTTCCATGCCGTCGATTCCCGGCATTTTCAGATCGATGATCATCACTTCCGGTTCGTCTTCCCGGACCAGGTCCAGGGCCGATTCGCCGTCATAAGCGACGGCTGAACCCATGTCGCGCAAGAGAAGCCGTTCGGACAGGGTTTGAATAAACTCGCGTTCGTCATCCACCAGCAAGACCCTGGACGGTACTTCGAAATCGTGCTTTCGATAAATATTGGAACGGTGGTAGTCTTTTCCCACAGTGGTCTCAATCGATGCCACCCCCGGCACCCGGCCGGCGATAGACTTGAGCTCCTCTTCGAGCCGGCTGAGCATTAAAACGTGCTTGTTAATAATCAAGGTGATCCTTCCACCCTCGGCCTCGATATCCACGTTGTGCCCTTCGCCGGCCAGGGCAACTTCAACTTCTGCGGCCAGGAGAAAATCGGCCACAGCCTGGCGCGATTTTTCCGTAGTCCGGACCACATCCTTGAGCACGTTTTCCTGAATCAGCACTGCTGCCTGTTCCACGGAAATCTTGTTCATCGGAATAACCACATCATAAAGGTCGGCATCCCAGGGATCACTTCTGGAATGAAGGTGGGCCACCCAGGCGGCGCAGTCTTCGTCCCGGCTACGTATAATTTTTGCGGCTCCTTTTTCACCCAGCCCCTCTTCTTCGGCGGCCACCGCAAGCCGGAATTTAAGGTCCGCAATCAAACACACCCGCAGGGCATGACTGACGGCAGCCGGGATAAGATGGCTGCTGAACCCCTCAACGAGGATATTATCGTCGGCCAGGATCTCTCCCAGGGCAAGCTTCAAATAAGCAATGGCGCCTTCCTTTTCATGGGTAAATTTGTTGAAAATGGAGGTCCGGGATGAAAAGGTCCGGTAGATTTTGTCTTCGGGGATCCCCGACCGGCGGCCGGCTCCGGCGACAATATCCTTGTCGGTAACCCGCCGGTAGCCGGTGCTCGCAATAATATCCCGGATGATCTGATCCTGCTTGCAGTAGACACCGCTGAATATGGTGATCGCTGGCATTTCATACCCCCTTTTCTGTGGAGTGGATGTGTGAGTGGACAACCTCGGTAAGTGGACAGTTTTTTTCCTCGCCACTCCTGTGGGCCCGGGCGTGGATTGATTTCAAGGCAATGTCTGTTTTAGGAAAAACATGATCCTTGCCGATTTTTGCCAGCAGGTGGGTACGCTTCAACACCTTCATCACGGACTCGTTGACGCCGCTCAGGGAGATATCGATACCGGCACTACGCACCCGGTCCACAATCAACGATAAAGCCTCTTGCCCCGAGGCGTCAACATCACTAATGCCGTTGGCACCGATAATAATGTGTTTGAGCTGCTTTTTGGTTAACCGTCGTTTTCGAATCTGGTCTTCCAGGTAGCCGGCATTGGCAAAAAAGAGCGGGCCGTCGAAACGGACAACGTCGATGTAGCGGCACTCCTGGAGTCCGAAGGCCACCGAATCGTGCAAGCCCCGATCGAGGCCTAGAGAAAGGTCGACCACCGTCGGTCGCATGCTTTTATACAGAAATACGAGTACCGAAAGGGCCACACCCACCATGATGCCCCTGTCCAGGTGGGGGGCCAGGCCGAGAGTGCAACCAAAAGTGATGACGGATATTAGCCCGTCATACCACTGGGCTCGCCAGGCGTGAATCATACCGTTAATGTTGATCAGGCCGATGACCGCCATCATGATAATCGCTGCCAGTACAGACTGGGGCAGATAATAAAGCAGCGGCGTAAAAAACAGCAACACCACCACCACCGTAATACTGGTAAACACACTCGACAGTCCTGTGAAGGCCCCTGCCTGCAAGTTCACTGCCGAGCGTGAAAATGAACCCGAGGTCGGGTAACTGCTGCCGATGGCCCCGCAAATATTTCCCAACCCCTGTCCGATGAGTTCCCGGTTCGGATCAATCCGCTGGCCGGTTTTGGCGGACATGGCCTTTGCTATGGAAATGGCTTCCGTAAAGCCAAGCAGGGAAATAATCAGGGCAAAGGGCAACAAGTGTAGCAGTACGCTGGTATCGAATTCCGGAATTGCCAGCGCCGGCAGGCCCCGGGGCACGAAACCCACCACGTCCCCGCCGGCGGACACCGGCAGTTTGGCCGGATCCAACGGCCGGTTGCTCACTTTAATCCGCCAGGTCCGGCCGTCACCGCGAACGCCTTGCAGAACCCGGCCTTTGAGAAATAGTTTTTGCCGGCCTTCCGGTTGCATCACCCCTTCGAACAGCAGGCCCCGGATTTTTCCCCGCTTGTCACCAATGCCGGCTTCAAGCCGCTCCATTCGGACTCCGATAATATCACCGTCGCGAAGAGCGTTGACAGCGGCTATCCTGTCGTTGGCAACCCTGGCTTCGCTGAGCGTTTTTCTGATCCTTGTGCGTTCGGCCGCCAGAAGCGTAAGCTCGGAGGTGTCTGTATTGAACTCGGTGATCAATTGTCTGGCCCGGGTTGATTCGATGTCCGCCATGCTGACCCGGGCAGTA
>DAOVBC010000300.1 GCA_030670715.1 Deltaproteobacteria bacterium
TGATGAATACTTTTTACTACCTTGGCTGCTGATTTTATCCGTTTTTCCGGCTTCTTGATCAGCATTTTTTTAACAATCCTGTTGCAGCATTCAGGGACACGGGGGGCAACCTCCGGTAGAGGCGTGTAGGAAGAGTTGGCAATCGCGTACATCAGGTTGGCAATGTTGTCGCCTTTAAACGGCTTTTCACCGGAAAGAAGTTCGTATAACATCACACCCAAAGAGAAAAGATCGGCCCGGCCATCCACATGCGATCCTTCCACCTGCTCGGGGGACATGTAGTTGGGCGTACCGACAATAACGCCGGTTTCGGTCTGAGATGCACTCATCACCCGTGCAATGCCGAAGTCGGCCACTTTCACCTGCCCGTCCTCCATAAGAATAATGTTCTCCGGCTTGATATCGCGATGAACCACACCGTTGCTATGGGCATAATCGAGTGCTTCGGCCACGGCAGAAACCGTTTTGAGGGCTTTTTTTACCGGAAAAAGCTTGCTCTTCCGGCAGCGTTCGGACAGCTCCGTACCCATGAGAAGTTCCATGGCCATGTAGGCCATATCATGCTCTTCACCCACATCGTAAATGGTGACAATGTTGGGATGGGACAGCTTTCCGGCCGCCTCGGCCTCCCGCAGAAAGCGTTCTTTTATCTCCTCGAGTTTGTGTTCTTCCACATTGGAATAACTCAGCGTTTTAATTGCCACCTCCCGGTTTATTTTGGGATCGCGGCCGAGGTACACTGTTCCCATGGCTCCCTGACCGAGTTCTTCCAGGATCTCATACCGGCCCAGAGTCGGCTTGGTGGTTCCGTTGTCCAGGACAATTGAGCCATTCTGGCTGGCGGAGGTGGGCGATGGTATTTCTCCCAGTTTTTTGAGAGTTTCGATGCGCTGCTGAATATCCCGGTATCTACCGGCCTTGAGCATGTGGGTATATACCACCTGTGCCCTGTTGAACATTCTCTTGCGCTCAAAATCATGACCGAGGTTGTAAAATAATTCCCTCACAGATGCGTTATCCACCGGGCATTTCTGGTATTTCTCAAAGGCCATGTCCAGCATACCTCTGTCCTGAAGCGAAAGGCCGAGCATCTTGTTCAGCTCGATGCTCTCAAGCTGTTTTTCTTCGGCAAACCGATGAAACCCTGCGAACACATACCCCAAAACAGTGAGAAAAACCGGCGCAAGGACGCGAAGCCAGTAACCGAATACCATAAACAGAACGACGGTAAAACAGATCCAGGTGATCAGAAAAATGCTCAGGATCAGAGCACCGTCACGGGGTTTTACCCTGGGGATAACGAACACCAGAAACAGGCCGAAATACACGACGACCAGAATTTCAAGAACATAGGCCCAGGTTGGTCTGGAAAAATGTTTGCGGTTGAGTATATTCTCAACCGCACCGGCGGTGATCTCTACGCCGTTAAGTTCCGGGTGGGTTGTTGTCCGGTAAGAGCGGGTCAGCCAGGGAATTGTGGTGCCCACCAGAACAATTTTATTTTTGAACGTGTCTGCGGAAACGCCGTTCTGATAGACATCCGAAAATGATACACTTTCAAAAGCACTGCCTTTTCCGCCAAAATCAACCAGCATGCGGTAACGGCTGTCGGTGGGGATGTCCCGGTTTTTTATGGTAAGGTCCGCATCACCGGGCTGAACGTCCCCCAGACCGCCTCTCAGATATTTGGCTGCTACCTGCAGCGCAAATGACGGATAATACCGGCCCCGATAATCGATCAACATGGGCATGCTGCGAACGGTGCCGTCACGGTCGACGCTAACATTGGTGTGCCCCAGTGCCGCGGCCTTCCTAGCCAAATCCTCATACGTCGCTACCGCACCTGAAAATGCAAACGATGCCGTAACATTTTGAGGACGTTGCGGGTTCGCCTTCGGTGATGCCAGCGAATGTCGGATCAACCACGCCGGCAATACCGAAGATTTGCCGTCCTTTCCGGGCACACCCGGGGTAAACTGAACGGGCAGTACCGTATTGACGGCATAATTTACCGCGGCCGTCAGGCGGGCATCATCGTCCAGATTGTTGGCCGCTTTTGCCAGCATTTTGTCGATCTTATGGCGACTTTTTCTTTTTTTCAGAAAAGGATCCTTGCGCAGCGCCTTTCTGACGTTCTGAATCTCCGCCAACCCCGGATTCAGCTCCCGGCCGGGAAACAGCAGATGAATCCCCATGACCTTCGGCTTGTAACCGGACAGGCGGCTGATGACATCGGCAATGTAAGACCGCGGCCAGGGCCACGTGCCGATATCCTGAATACTTTTTTCATCAATTTTGACGATGACGATCGGAGCGACATCATTTCTGCGGCGTAAACCGGCAAGAAAATCGAACGTTTTATATTCCAGGAACTGCATGGGATAGAATTCCAGCAGCATCCCGGCAAGAATCACCAGGGTCAGTATGGTACACACCAGCCAGTTGGTAAAAATGATTTTTTTCAGCCTGTATTTCATATACGATCAAATAGTTAGTCGGTAGGAGCGAGGTGGGAGATCGGTTGAAAATTACAGAATATGCTGAATACACACGATGCTCCCGAGCACCTGAAAATCATTCCCGCAGTTGACGACTGCAGGAATAGCTGTTCACGGAAGCTGTTTTTCTAAAAACCTTTTTGCGTCTTTATTTCCCATATCAGCCGCTTTCTCAAAATCCTCCATTGCTTTCGGCCGGTCGCCGGACATCAGATAGACCCGTCCCCTCCCGTAATAGTAAGCGCCATTTTCGGCATCCAGTTCAATGGCTTTATCGATCGCCTTGATGGCATCTTCGTATCTGCCGTTTTCGCCATAGGAGACACCCAACTGAAAATAGGCCTGACCCCAGCCGGGAGCAAGTTCCGCAGCTTTTTTAAATGACTGAATGGCAGACCGATAATTGCCGTAAACCGAAAAAAGGACGCCCCTTTCGTAAAAGTAATCCGCATCCTCCACCACTACAGGCTCTTTCCCGGTCTTCTTTTTAGCCCCGGGCAGATCCTTTTCTTTTTCCGTTGCCGCTTGTGCCGGCGGCTCTATCTTTTTCCTGAGCACTTTCCCTCCGGGGTCTTCCGTGGGTTGCAGCGCTTGCTGCGCGTACAAGGGGTAAGAGGGTCCGCAAACAAACAGCAGGGTCGTCAGAACAAAAGAGATTTTATAAAAAAGTGGCTTTACATTCATTGGATGCACCTGTCGATCGTGGGAGGATCCGATTTCGTCCGGTTTTTATAAAATATTCGGAGTAGCCTTAACCCGTATACAGACGACTTCGCCGTTGTCGCCAGGGCTACGACGGCTGAACCGGACAAGTTACATGGGTGTTATTATACGAAAAATTACCCCTAAATGTCAAAAGAAAAGGTACGCAGATATTTTCTATGAAACACCTCCCTACGGTCGGTGTTCCATAGAAAATATATAAAT
>DAOVBC010000060.1 GCA_030670715.1 Deltaproteobacteria bacterium
GTGGGGGAGACCGCGGCTCCCGCACGTTTTTTGCGGGAGAACGCGGAGGGGGCAGGAATGCCCCCGCTGCTAAGTCATTGAAATGACCGGACACGCAGCCACCGGAGTGAATCGGGGAGACGCACCCCGTGAACACGTACAAAAAATCTTAAGCAACAAAGGTCCAATTTATGCCTAAAAAGTATCACATTCCAATAAAGACAGCGATGCCGAGGTTTCACCCTATCGGCAAATTCACCACCGTTGAATTCAGGGAGGAATGTGCCGGCAGCTGTAAAAAATGTGTAAAAAAACAGTGCGTCTACGGAATTTTCAAAGAAAATTTTCTGCACATGAGCGCCATGGATGAGCCTGAATATTTATATACCTGCCAGAGCTGTTTCCGCTGCATACAGGAGTGTACCCGGGGCATTTTCTCCCGCGCGATCAATCCGGATTATCGTACCCTGGGCGACGACTACTGGCGGGCGGAAATCATCCACCGGCTGTGGTACCAGGCCCATATGGGCCTGATCCCGGTTTCAGGTGCAGGCTACCGCGGGCCATTTGTGGCTTCCGGATTTGATTCCATGTGGACCGACATGTCCGAGATCGTCAGGCCGACCCGGGACGGTATTCACGGTCGTGAGTACATCAGCACCTGCTTCGAACTCTCACGCCGGGTAACCCCGCTTAAATTTAATGCCGATCTGAGCATGGCTTCGGATGTGCCCCCCATCCTGGAACTGCCGATACCGGTGCTTTTTCGACTGCCGCAGGATCTTGTCAGCAATCAGTCGCTGCTGATATCGGCCGCCGGGGCAGCCCGGGTTACCGGCACCTTGTTGTTTATTCAGCCGGAGGATTACACAAAGGACTTAACCCCCTTTGCAGCATCTCTGATCCCTTCGCTGACCGGTGAAAATTTCAAAGATCATTCCGACCTGATCCGTCAAAGCCGGGCAGTGGAGTTGGCCTATGCGCCGGGGATCGAAAAACGCTTTGGCGCCATCCGGACTTTCCAGCCGGAATTGGTCATTATCGTCAGTCTGCCCCTTGATGCTCAGTCGGCCGAAATAGCCTTGCAAATGGCCCGAACAGATGTGGACACGCTTCTTTTTTATGCTGACGATCACGGCAATGAATTGAATACCGACAAACCGCGGTTTTTGAAGGAAATGATTCGCCGGGTCCATCTCAACCTTGTTGAAAATTCAGTCCGCCAAAAAATCAATCTGGTATTTTCCGGAGGAATTGCCATGGCCGAACATGTTGCCAAGGCCATCATCTGCGGTGCGGATGGCGTTACCGTGGACAACATTCTCCTTCTCGCCCTGGAATGCCGGTTATGCCACCGGTGCCGAAAAGGCCTGCCGTGCCCGGTTACCCTTGACGAAGGGATTGATACGGAATGGGGCCGCCAGCGAATTGTCAACCTTATTGGTGCCTGGCACAGCCAGTTGATCGAGCTGATGGGAGCAATGGGCATCCGGGAAGCCAGAAGGCTGCGGGGAGAAGTCGGGCGCTCCATGTGGTTTGAAGATCTGGAAAAAGAAAACTTCGGCCCGATATTCGGGGAAAGAAAAGTTTCAGGATTAGGATAACAGATGAACACCATCAAAGAAAAGGTTAAGTTGGCCCGGGTTGTGGAAGCCCCATCACGGTTTCGCAACACCATCGGCAAATACACTATCAAACGAAGTTCCAGGTGCATATCCTGCGGGCTTTGTGCTGAACTCTGCCCTTACGGGGTGCATCCCAGGTACGAAAACTATACCAGACCGCTACGGCCCATAGAGCACAAATGTATCGGGTTCAAATGCAGGCAGAATGATTTTTTTTGTATTGACCGCTGCCCCGAACAGGCGCTGACCCTGCGCCTCAATCCGGCGCTGGAAACCCTCGGTGATTATCGCTGGACCGCAGAAATGCTGATCGCCCATTGGGAAATGGCGGAAACCGGTGATCTGCCGCAAGTTGAGCTGGAATACAACCTCGGCAACTCCGGGGGCGGTTTTGATAAAATCCGTTTCAAGCACACCGACCCCTGGGATTATCTTGACGTCAACGATGAGGAAATAGATACAGACCTTATACTTAACAAGCGCGGAGACGGAAGACCGGAGAAGACCCTGTCACTGCCATGCTACGGCGGTGGAATGTCATACGGCTCCATGGCCTTGACGGCCCTTACCGGAAGGGCCAGAGCCGCCCAGCGGTTAAACTCACTGACCTGTACCGGGGAAGGCGGCTATCCTGAAGAGTTCGTACCTTACGCCGACCATGTTATCACGCAGGTTGCCACCGGTCTGTTCGGGGTGAGGGAGGAAACGATCCTTTATGCCCCGGTCGTTGAATTCAAATATGCCCAGGGTGCCAAGCCGGGCCTGGGCGGCCACCTGCTTGGTGACAAGGTGACGCCCGAAGTGGCGGCCATCCGGGAGACGGTGGTCGGCAGTTCGCTCTTTTCACCCTTTCCATTCCACAGTGTTTACTCGGTGGAGGACCACAAGAAACATGTTGACTGGATAAAAGAGATCAACCCGCGGGCCTTGATTTCGGTCAAAGTCTCAACGCCCACGGACGTTGATATGGTTGCCGTGGGGAGCTATTATGCGGGTGCCCACATTATACATATAGACGGCAGTTACGGGGGCACGGGCGCTGCGCCGGATATCGCCAAGAAAAATATTGCCATGCCCATCGAGTACGCCATCCCCAAAGTACATAATTTCCTGAAGGAAGAGGGTGTCAGAGACAAAATCTGCCTTATTGCCAGCGGGGGTATTCGCAATGCCATGGACGTGGCCAAAGCGATAGCACTGGGCGCAGACGGTGTGGTCATCGGCACGGCCGATCTGGTAGCCCTCGAATGCGTCCGCTGCGGCAACTGCGAGAGCGGACGCGGTTGTGCACGCGGGATTGCATCCACCGATCATGAATTGAGAAACATGATCTCGGAAGAATATGCCGAACAGCGTCTGGTCAACATGTACATGGCATGGCGCAAACAATGGTGTGAGCTGCTGCGTCAATTCGGCTTGCAGAGTATCGGAGAACTCGTCGGACGGTCTGATCTTTTGGTTCATCTGGATTATCTGGATGAGGAAGAACGCGCGACCTATCAGCCGGCTTTAAGAGAAAAAACAATCATCTAATGTACCGTCCCGGGAATCCGTTTAATAAGTGGCCGGGCCTAAAATATTCTGGGAGGCGTTATAATGCAATCCAGGCACAATGCCATCATCGCGAACATCCTGGCTTCCAGGGCCGGGATATCATCCGGCGGCATTCGCAGTAAAAAATCGGCCGAAGAAGGTGGCTGCGGGGTAACAGGATTCATTTCTTCGATTCCCATCAGAGGCCGGCATATTTATGAACCTTCGGTACAGATGCATAACCGGGGAAACGGCAAGGGGGGCGGCATTGCAGCCGTAGGTCTTTCCGCCAAAGATCTGGGCGTCTCCCAACAGATTCTGGACACCCATTACATGCTGCAGATTGCGCTTCTCGATCCTGAAGCATGCAAGGATGTAGAAGCCGCCAATGTCGCGCCTTACCTGGAAGTCCATAAGGCCGAACAGCTCCCCACGGCTGATGATTACAGAGATATCGAAGGCCTGGAAGTAAAGCCGCCGGATGTCTGCCGGTATTTTGTGCGGGTTAAACAGGACGTTCTGGGTCGATTCATCGATGAGAACCATCTGCAGGATCTGGATTCCCAAAAGGCTGAAGATGAGTTTATTTACCAGAACTCCACCCGCCTCAATCAGAAATTTTATGCGTCTTTAGGCGAACAGAGGGCTTTTGTCCTGTCACACGGGCGCAATATCATGATCCTCAAAATCGTCGGTTATGCTGAAAAAGTCGTCCAATACTACCTGTTGGAAGACTTCAGGGCACATGGCTGGATTGCCCACCAGCGATATCCCACCAAAGGTCGGGTCTGGCATCCCGGCGGGGCGCACCCTTTCAGCGGCATGGACGAGGCGCTGGTTCACAACGGAGATTTTGCCAACTACCATGCGGTTAGTGAATATTTGAAACAGCACAACATTTATCCGCAGTTTCTAACCGATACCGAGGTTTCAGTACTGCTGTTCGACCTGTGGAAGCGGACCTTCGATTATCCAATGGAGTATATTATTGAGGCCATGGGTCCGACCACCGAGCACGATTTTGATCGCCTGCCGCCTGAAAAACAGCACATTTATCGTTATATCCAATCCGGGCACATCCATGCCTCACCGGACGGCCCATGGTTCTTTATCATCGCGCGTAACAACCCATATAAAAATATCTTCCAGCTTATCGGTATTACCGATACTTCCATGCTGCGACCCCAGGTGTTCGCCCTGCAGGAGGGTGACGTTCAGATAGGCCTGATCTGTTCTGAAAAGCAGGCCATAGACGCGACTCTGCAAAGCATTGCCGCGGAAGATGATCGCTTCTGCCCCATAGCCGACAAATACTGGAATGCTCGCGGCGGCAGTGCCACCGACGGCGGTGCGTTCATTTTTACCGTCAGGGATGCCGGCAAAGAAGATGGTTCCAAGGAGCTCATCTGTACCGATAAATTCGGCACTGCTGTTCATACCCCGTCCGATCAGCAGCACTTGAGACATACGCCTATGCCGGAGCTGTCTGCCTCCGGCCATGGAGATGCAATCACAAAGGAGGTCACGGAGAAGCTGGTTGCCGACCTTGCCGGTCTGAAAAGCGAGTGCACCCGGAACATCACCGCCTGGGATTATGCCGCCCTGCAGCATCTTTGCGAGGTGTTGCATTTACAGGCCCAAAAGGATGACAGATCCAAAATCAACGCCATTGAAGTCCTTACTCATCTGAACGACCGCCGCTATGCGACAGCTCACAAGAAGCGGAGTTCCGTGCTCCAGATTATACGGGAGGGTCTAACGAAGATTTTCAGCAGTTGCCCCCGGCTCAACCAAAATTCGCCGAGCGGTTTTCGCCACATCGACTGGGACACCCGCAGCACATTGCGGGCTCGCAAAGATCATGAACAGGTTCTGGTTATCAACGCCAGGGAATTTCCTCCGGAAGGTGATGACTGCGACGCGCGGCTCATCTGTGCGGCCTATAAGCTGGGATGGAAACGGTTTATCTGTTACGGGTATAAGGGGCAGCGGTTTACCGCTTGCGGCCTGTCAAAAGGTACCGAGGATGTGCGGATTGACGTTTATGACAGTTCAGGGGACTACCTGGCATCAGGCATAGACGGCCTTCAGATATATGTTCATGGCAATGCCCAGGACCAGCTGGGCCAGATCATGAAACAGGGTAAACTGGTCATCTTTGGCGATGTCGGCCAGACATTCATGTACGGTGCCAAGGGCGGTGAAGTCTACGTCATGGGCGATGCCGCCGGACGTCCCCTGATCAACGCCGTGGGACGTCCCAGGGTCGTGATCAACGGAACCTGCCTCGATTATCTGGCGGAATCATTCATGGCCGGAGATCCCCTAAAAGGCGGCGGATTTGTTATTCTGAACGGGATTAAATTCGACGATGACGGCAATATTGTCGAACTGGCCACACCCTATCCCGGTTCCAATCTGTTTTCTCTGGCTTCCGGTGGTGCCATATACTTACGGGACCCCCATAAGATTGTGGTTGAAGAGCTATTGAATGGCGGTGAATTGGTTGATTTAAAGCCGGAAGACTGGGATTTGATTTTACCCTACCTGGAAGAAAACGAGAAACTTTTTGGTATTTCAATTGAAAGGGATCTGTTGACGTTAAACGGTGAAAAGAAAGATTATCGGGAAATCTACCGCAAAGTACAGGCGGTTAAACTCGATGTCCTGGCCAAGGTGTCTGTCGCCGCTGAAGAGTATGACGCGGACTGGCAGGAAGGGTAGGACTTCATTCCTTTTCACCCAGCGTTGCGCGCCGGATGGCGTCTTTACCGAATTTATTGGTGATGCGATCCATTGTCCGGTCCACTTTTCCCCAACTGTCATTTTTCTGTATTTTCTTTTCGAACAGATTCAATTGGACCGGCGGACTGGTGGCTGACAGGTTGGAAGCTCCGACTCCGATAAGACGAACTTTTTTTGTGAGCCTGTAATTTTCCAGCAGTCCCAGCGCCTCCCGGTAAATCGTTTCCGAGGACCGGGTCGGAAGGGTCAGAGTTGTGCTGCGGGTGAACTGTTTAAAGTCGGAGTGCTTGACTTTCAGCGTGATCGTTTTCGCCCCCATGCCCAGCTTTCGAAGTTGTCGGGCCACCTCTCCGGAGTGTCTGAGCAAATAATGATTCAACACGTCACGATCTTTGGTGTCCTTTGACAATGTTCGTTCCGTACTGACCGATTTGTGTCGGCTGTAAGGCTCCACCGCTGTCGGGTCAACGCCATCGGCCAGTTCCAGCAGGCGGCGGCCGTATTTTCCCAACCGGTCGATGAGCATCTTCGGCGGATAGTTTTTGACATCTCCCAGTGATTGAATTCCGAGTTTTTCCAGCTGACGGTGGGTTTTTTTGCCGACACCGGGCACCTTGCGAATCGACAGCGTCTTGATAAATCCCGGCACATCATCGGGCAGGATGATGGTCATCCCATCCGGCTTTTGAAGGTCGGAGGCGATTTTGGCCAGAAACCTGTTTGGCGCAATGCCCACCGAACAGGTCAGGTGCACGGTATCTTTTATTTCCTGTTTGATGCGAATCCCAACCTGCCGCACCGATCCGAAAAGCCGTTCACAGCCGGTGATGTCCATAAAGGCTTCGTCGATGGAAACCTGTTCGACCAGGGGGGTAAATTTTTTTAGAATTGACATGATGCTGCCGGACACTTCCTTGTAGCGCTCCATCCGGGGCCGGATGAATACGCCGTCAGGGCATCTCTGCCTGGCCTGAAAAATCGGCATGGCGGAGTGTACGCCGTACTTGCGGGCTTCATAGCTGGCAGCAGACACAACACCGCGGTTGGATGTGCCCCCCACGATAATACATTTGTCCTTCAGGTCAGGGTTATCCAGCCGCTCCACCGATGCATAGAAGGCATCCATGTCGATATGGAGAATCATAATCCGAAATTTGAACCCGGAACCGCAAATACGCAAATAGTGGTTGATTTTATTTTAAAGTGGGTTAAATATTACAATTATGTATTATTTCTTTACGCGCGCTTGGAGGCGAGTTTGACACCCGAGAGAAACACAATGCCTGCCGCTGCCCCGGGCAGAACAGATCCGCATGAAATGTCTACATGATTATGCTCGCGGCTGTAATTGTTAACCCTAACCGTCTTAACCGGCAATATTATCATGGCTGAAATAAAACGGATTGAAGAAGTCACCCTGCTGTATGAAATCAGCCTGGCGCTCAACGAGCATCTGGACCTCAAGAAATCCTTATATAAGGTTTTGGATATTCTGTCCACCTCGCTGGATATGGTCAGAGGCACCATCACCATCCTGGATCCACTCCGAAACGAGATATATATCGAAGTGGCCCATGGAATTTCCAGAACTGCCGTGTCTAAGGTGAAATACAAGCTCGGCGAAGGTATAACCGGCCGTGTCATTCAATCCGGCAAAGGAATCGCCATTTCGAAAATCAGTGACGAGCCTCACTTTCTTAACCGCACGGCATCCAGACGGTCGAAAACCAGCGAAGAGCTCTCGTTCTTCTGCATACCGATTAAAAAGGGTAATCGGGTTATCGGCGCCCTGAGCGTGGATCGTCCCTTTGATGAAAACTACCATCTCAAAGAGGGCCGGAAACTTCTGTCCGTGGTGGCGACCATGGTGGCCCAGCATGTGATCAACCTGGAAACGATCCGGCTGGACAAGGAACAGCTCCGGGAGGAAAACCGAAGGCTGAGGAAGAGGCTGGAGGACAAATACCGCATCACGAATATAATCGGTAACAGCAACAAAATGCGGGAAGTCTATCATATGATCTCCCAGGTCTCCAAAAGTAATGCGACTGTGCTGATTCGCGGAGAGAGCGGAACCGGCAAGGAACTTGCCGCCCACTCTATCCATTACAACAGCCACCGGGTCAAAAATGCATTTGTCAAAGTCAACTGCGCGGCCCTGCCGGCAAATCTCATCGAAAGCGAATTGTTCGGGCATGAAAAAGGCGCTTTTACCGGTGCCATCCGGCAAAAGCCCGGTAAATTCGAGTTGGCCAACAAAGGCACCATTTTCCTGGATGAAATCGGTGCCCTCGATCTGGAAGTGCAGGCCTCCCTGCTCCGGGTTCTGCAGGAGAAAGAATTTGAAAGGGTCGGCGGGCACAAAACCATTAAAACCGATGTGCGGGTGATCGCCGCTACGAACAAAAACCTGGAGGAGGCTGTTGAGGAAAACTCCTTCAGGGGCGACCTGTATTACCGGCTCAACGTATTTCCGATCTACATGCCGCCATTAAGAGAGCGTAAAACAGACATCCTCCTGCTGGCCGATCATTTTCTCGAAAAATACAGCCAGGAAAACGACAAAGATATCCGCCGGCTTTCAACGCCTGCCATTGACATGCTGATGAACTACCACTGGCCGGGAAATGTCCGGGAGGTTGAAAACTGCATCGAACGCGCCGTACTGCTGTGCGAAGAAGGGGTGGTTCACAGCTATCATCTGCCGCCGACCCTGCAGACCGGAGTGGAATCGGATACGCTTCCCGCCCTTTCACTTGAAGATGCCGTGGGAAACCTGGAGCGGGAGATGATTATTGACGCGCTGAAAAACACTTACGGTAACATCACCCAGGCGGCGGAGATACTGCAGACGACCGTCCGAAAATTTGCCTACAAAGCACAAAAGCACGATATAGATTATAAACAATATCGATAGTTCATGCTGTTCTTTATCCGGGTATTCTCCCCGGGGTGGCATGCGCCCTGACGTGGACGCATGCCGTATCACAGGAGGGAGGGGCCAGGCTATATGTCATAGTACAAGAAAAATTCGTGCGGATGGGGCCGCAGTTTTACTTCATTTATTTCGTCTTTGACTTTGTACTCAATCCACATGTCGATGGCATCCTGGGTAAACACATCGCCTTTCAAGAGAAATTCTTTATCTTCTGCCAGGGCGGCAAGGGCTTCATCCAGGGATCCGGGTGCGGATTCCACTTCCGCCAGTTCCTCGGGCGGCAGATCGTAAATGTTCTTGTCCAGCGGGTCGCCCGGATCGATTTTGTTCTGGATACCGTCGATGACCGCCATCAGAATGGCGGAAAAGGCCAGGTAGCCGTTGCAGGACGGATCCGGTGTCCGGAACTCGATTCGTTTGGCTTTCGGCGAGGCAGAGTACATGGGAATACGGACCGCGGCGCTGCGGTTGCGGCCCGAATAGGCCAGATTGACCGGGGCCTCGAATCCCGGGACCAGACGCTTATAAGAGTTGGTGGTCGGGTTGGTGAACGCGCACAACGCTTTGCAGTGCTTCAGGATACCGCCGATAGCATACAGGGCTTCCTGGGAAACACCGGCGTACTTATCCCCGGCAAACAGCGGCTGATCTTTTTTCCAGATGCTGATGTGCGTGTGCATTCCGGTTCCGTTATCCTCAAAAAGCGGCTTGGGCATGAAGGTGACCGTGTGCCCGTGACGGTTGGCGATATTTTTCAGCACATATTTAAACCACATCAGCTGATCGGCCATCTGCAGCAGCGGCTTAAAGCGCATGTCGATTTCGCCTTGACCGGCGGTGGCCACCTCGTGATGCTGGGCTTCGACTTCGATCCCCAGGCTCTCCAGGGTCAGCAGCATTTCCGAGCGCAGGTCCTGGAATTTGTCCATGGGTGGTACCGGAAAGTAACCTTCCTTGTGGCGAGGCTTGTAGCCAAGATTGGGGCATTCATCCCGGCCGGAGTTCCAGATCCCTTCAATGGAATCAATCTCATAGAAAGAGCGGTTACGGGAGGATTCAAACCGGATGTTGTCAAAAATAAAAAACTCCGCCTCCGGACCGATATAGGCGGTATCCCCGATGCCGGTGCTTTTCAGGTAAGCTTCCGCTTTGGTGGCGATATGGCG
>DAOVBC010000111.1 GCA_030670715.1 Deltaproteobacteria bacterium
TTTTAAACTGGACATGGTCAACAAAATGAAAGAAAAGGGGTACTAGAAAAGGAGTATAACAATGATTGTTATCTGCGAAGATTGCGGTAAGAAATACCGAATAGACCCATCGAAGATAAAAGGCAAAACCGCAAAGTTCAAGTGCAAAGCCTGCAATCACATCATCACCGTCTCCAAGCCGGAACCCAAACCGCCGGAATCACCACAGCCACCGCCATTTATAGAAGCCGACAGTGAAGTCAGTCAGCAGACACCCCCCGCCGCGGCAGCCCGCATCAAGAAAAAAATTTCCGGCGGGCGCTCGCGTATTCCCCTGTCGCTGAAGCTCGGCAGCATCGGACTGCGGACAAAAATGATCGTACTTTTCTTTTTTATCCCCATTGTTTTTTTTGCCGCTTCCAGCTTTCTAATCACGCGTCAGATGAACACACTGGCCGGTCAATTAACCGATGAGAGCACTCGCATTGTCACAAAGATGGCCGAGGATAAAATGGCCGATATCGCCAGGGCGGTTGCAACGCAGTGCAAACTCTATTTGTTGGGCCATCCGGGTCTGAGAAAAGAAAAGTTTATCAGAGACAGCAATTTTAAAAGACTGGCCGTTCAAAAGGTGGGAATGACGGGATATACCGCCCTGTACGAATTGCCCGGTCCGGACGGTATCTGGCGAACATGGTCGCATGTGAATCCGAAAATCATCGGCATTAACATGATAAAGCTAAAAAAACCTCTGGGTAGAAATTTCGACGGGTTTTGGCGTGTGTATACCGGTGTCAAGGGCGGTAAAGAGTCCAAAGGCTATTATACCTGGCAGGACAAAGATGGTCGTTTCAGAGATAAGTTTATGGTCTGTACACTGATAGAAGGTACATCCTATGTCGTTGCGGCGACGACTTATCTGGATGAATTGACCCGCAACGTCCATATTCTAAAAAAGGACTCGGAAGAGGCTATCGGCAAAACACAAAACACCATCTGGATTATCTGGGGTGTTACCCTCCTGCTGATAGGTGCCATTGTTTTGATTTACGGACAGCGGCTTGCCGGAAGAATAAAATCCCTCACCGATGTTGCGGAACGGATCAGCGTGGGTGAACTCGAGGAAGAGGTTCCGATTAAGTCAAAGGATGAGCTCGGTGAACTGGCAGAGGCCATTTCCCGAATGCAGGACAGTATCCGTCTGTCCATCGAGCGACTCAGACGGCGTCGATCCAACCCGAAATAAATTTCCCGTAAGGGTAACTATTTTCAGGATAGGCTGTTGGGCGTTTAAGAATGATAAGGGGTAAGAATGGTCATTATTCCGAAGGAAAAACCGGTCATTTCAAATCTGAACACCTACTATCTGGACATTAATAAATTAATCGAACATTACCAGGGAGAGATTGGTTCCGGCGGTATCTTTTTCAGGTCGGACTCGGCCAGGGGAGTTGTTTTTTTCGACCAGGATGAAATTTTAAATGGATATTTTCGCGACCAGGAAAAGGAGCTTTCAGGCGATGATGCCATCGACCGGTTAATGGATACAGATTTTGAACACAATTATACGGTTACGATCTACAACATCTCGCTGGAGGAAATCTATTTCTGGTCCAGTCTGCCCTCGGCCGAAAGAATATACAAAGATCTCAGCACGGAATTTACCGACCTTGAGGGACTCATTAAAAAGATGAGCGCAGAAAAGTTAACCGGGTTTATTGAGGTTACAATTGAAGATGAAAAAGAGGAAGGGCTCATATTTATAAGTAACGGTGAAATCGTCGGGGGGTCATTCTCCTGGGTCCGGAATGATCCGAGCCTCACCAGGGCCAATATTGACCAATTGATCGAAAAGACAAAAAAATCAGGCGGACTTTTTCAGGTTAGCCGGATCCCCGTTTCCGACGGCCGCAAAGAAAAACCGACCGGATTTAAAGGCAGCGAAGATTCATCACACACGCTTAAGATGCTTGAAGAATTCCTGGGTATTTTTGAAACGTTTTATGCCACCCTGAAAACTAAAGATTCTGATTTTAACAGTGTGATCCGGAAAAAATTTGTAGAAAGCGCGAATCAATTTGATTTTCTTGACCCTTTTGCCGCTGAATTTGAATATACAGGTCGCAGGATTATTTTTACCGGCGATGCGGGTGATGAAGAACTGCTGACCGGTGTCCTTACATCCGTAACGGAACTGGCCCAGGAGCTGGGTGTTTTGAATGAATTTAAAAAATACCTGGCACCCTGGTTGAGTAAATACGAAAGTAAACTTGCACCGCTGAATATCCATTTTTGAATATAGTCGCACGGCATTTGTGCCGGCCCGGACATCGCACGAGTTCGCGGTGTACATTTTTTGATGAACGGGCATGAAATACAGTTTTAAAAATGGCAGGTTAATCTGTGAAGGGAGTTATCGACAGCTCTACCAGATGGTATATCGATTTTTTGAACAGTTTACCGATTGCCGTTTACCGGACCACGATTGAAGGCAAGATAGTCTTTTGTAACCGGGCGTATGCGCGCATTTTCGGGTTCGATAACATCGGTGAACTGATCGGATATCCCGTCATCAATCTTTATAGAAATAAAAAGGACAGAGGCATTCTGGTGAACACCATTATGCAGCGCGGCCGCGTTACCGATCTGCCGGTTGCCTTTGTTAAACGGGATAGAATCCCGATATGGTGTGCGGTCACCGCACGGGCGGTTCTGGATGATGACGGAATCGTCGTTCATCTGGATGGCATGATGCGGGATATCACCGGCGAAATTGAAGAGAAGGGCGAAACACCCAGCCTGGATGGTGTTTTCCGTGCCGGGAACGATATCATCTTTATTTTTGACCTGCACGGCAATATTCTAGATGTTAATGCCGCCGGCACCGAGCTGTTAGGGTATGCCGCTGATGACTTGCGTAACAGGTCTATGACCGATCTTCTAATTCCCCGTCACCGCGAACTATTTCTGTTGTTTTTTTCCGATATATTAAAATTCGGTTCGGAGCAGGTTGTACTATCACTGGTAGATAAAGACGGCAAGATGCACCACCTCGATTGCCACGCTTTGCTTGTTAAAAAGGAAAACCGGGCGCAACACATTAAAGGTATCGCACAGGATATTACCGATCGGATGAAACAGCAGAAGGCCCGTGCGAACAATGAAAAATTGCAGGGTGTTCTGGAAATGGCCGGCGGAGTGGCCCATCGATTGAATCAACCCCTTACTATTGTGAACAATCTGCTCGATGAGGTGATATCCGATATCCGGCCGGACGATGTAAATTATGAGAAAATAATGACCGTGCAAAACCAGATAATAAAAATGAACGAGATCACTCAAAAGATCGGAAATGTAAGAAAATATGCCGCCATGGACTATGTGGCCGGTGTTAAGATTGTAGATATCGATAAAACTTCATAGCACTTGAAATGTCCCGGGGGGCAGGAGGGGGGCAGCGAGGAAAGCCATGATTAAAAACGTGTTGATTGTTGACGATGATCAGGAAATGCT
Source organism: Deltaproteobacteria bacterium (assembly GCA_030670715.1). Lineage (GTDB taxonomy): Bacteria > Desulfobacterota > Desulfobacteria > Desulfobacterales > SG8-13 > DAOVBC01. The sequence continues at coordinate 3,493 of DAOVBC010000111.1, forward strand.
GGTTGCGCTGGAAAACGGGTTTATGAAATACCATGACACGTTTACGGTGATGACGGCGGAAGATGGCGAGAAGGCTCTGGATATATTGACAAAAAATACGATTTCTCTCGTTGTAACCGACCTGAAAATGCCACGGATGGACGGGTTCGCGCTTCTGCAGCATATTATGGAAAATTACCCGCATGTTCCGGTCATAGTGATTACCGGCTACAGCACTCCGAAAATGGAAAAACTGGCACGCGAAGGCGGGGCGGTGGGTTATATTGCCAAGCCGTTCATGCTCGACAGTCTGGCGCGTAAAATAATGGCCACCTTGCGCAAGGAATCCGAAGGCGGTACACTACACAGCGTTTCTTCCGGTATTTTCCTTCAGTTAATGGAGATGGAACAGAAGACATGTACCATCCGGCTGGAAGATAAAGTTACGAGTCAAAAGGGGGTGCTCTTTTTTAAAGATGGTGATTTACTGGATGCCCGGGTGAACGATTTGCAGGGCAAGCCTGCCGCATATAAAATATTTGCCTGGGATACAGTGACCATTTCCATCCAGAACGTATGCCCGCCGATGGAAAATAAAATTCAGAGCGATCTGCAACCTTTGATCCTCGAAGCATGCCGATTAAAAGACGAATCGACGATGGAACAGGAAACGGAACCCAGGGAGGCGGAACCCCGGCGGGAAGAGGTATCCGCCGGTAAAACCACAGACGACCCGATCAGAAAAATTAAGCAGCTGCTGGACAATAAAATCGGACAGCGATGCGGCCTGGAGGACATTTACAGAGATAAATCCTGGAACGATCTGCTCCGCCAGCTGGCAAAGACCGGTGATTTCTTTCAAACCGGCCCATTGAAACTATGTTACATCGACAGGGGAGAGTCCATGGATTACATCATACTGCCGGGTAAAGAGCCAACGGTACTGGCGGTGGACCCGAAATGCCCGCGGGATATGATTGTTCAATTATTAAGTAAATAAATCACGTTTTTGTCCAGCGATCAGAACGTGGCGAACGGAGTGAGAGGGTATGAAGGATTTGTTTAAAGAAGTAATGGGTATGGACGGGGTTAAAGGTGTTTTGCTCTTATCCTTTGACGGGGAGATTATTTTCAAACAATTTTCGTCGTCGCCAAGCAACGAGCCGGAAAAAAAGGATTGGGGAAGCTTTGTGGCTTCACTGGACGGCATACGTGAGACGGACCTGGTTTTTAATAGCGGGCGGATTTACATTCGCAGATCCGGTCTTGGATATCTGCTGGTTGTTATGGAAAGTGTCGTGTCGGTGGCAATGCTGCGACTCAACTGTGACATTATTCTACCATCATTAACACCGGTAAAAGGCTCCAAAGGCATTAAACGTCTTTTTAAAAAATAGGTGAATGAATATGAAAACAGGTCAAGCAAAAGTCAGTTCTGAACTGGATGCGCGAATCAACGAGGCGGAGGTCTGCCGTTCCATGGGGCTCTACGACGAATCCCTTGAAATTTATAAACAGGTTCTGGGAGGTATACCGGCAAGTGACACCCAAATCCTCGAAAGTATCAAATCCAAGATAGCGGAAGTCAAAAAGGAGATTACCGACCAGCAACAGAAGGATTCCACACGCGTGTCGGCTAAAGACATCTCCATGCTGAAAAAGACCCTTTCCAGCCAGCAATCCGGTCGCGATATCCTCAGCGGGCAGACGCTTATCGACAGCGCCGCCAGTTTTAAGGAGCTGGGTCTATTCGGTGAGGCCGTCAATGAATATGAAAAGTTACTCACCCAGGGCCATCCCCCCGACAGGCTTGTTTCCGATTGCATGGACTGCCTTTTGAAATTGCATTCGCCGGACAAAGTTGTCGCGTATGCAACCAAACTGGTCAGTGACAAAAAACTGAGTAACAAGGTCGGGTCGAAAATTCAGTACCATTTTGGCAGGGAATTGGAAAAAAGGGATCATAAGGATCCGGCCATCGACCTTTATAAAGCCGCCCAGAAACTAAACTCCGGTGACGGTGATATAAAAAAACGGCTGGACGCTATAACGGCAAGTCTTTCCACAAAATCCAAGTATGATTATTTGCTGAGACAGAAACTGGCCACAATCGATCAGCTGCAGAAGGCGTTTGCGCTTTCGAAAAAAATGAAAAAAAGTGTGGAGTTTGTTCTTACGGGACAATACGGCATCAGCAAAGCGGATATCGGAAAATCATTTTCCGCCTATTATGGCTGTCCTTTCAAAGAATATGACCCGGCCCTGCCCACTCCCCAGGAGCTGTTGGGAAACTTGAAGAAGGCCTTTCTGATCAACGCGGGCTGGGTGCCGCTCAGCTGGGATAAGAATGTCGTAGAAGTGCTGGTGGACGATCCCAGAGACCTGAACAAAACCGACAATATCAAAGCGTTGCTGAATACGCCGAAAATTAATTTTTCAGTGTCGATCAAAGAAGATATTGAAGAGTTTATCAAACGTTTTTTCGATAAATCCCAAGAGGTGGTTGATGAAGGAGCGGTGGACAATCTGGATGATTTTGACCTGATCCCCGATGTCTCCTTTGAGGAGGAATATGAAGAAGAGGATGATTTTGACAAATCCGATGAAAGCTCCAGCAAGGTTGTCAAACTGGTCGATCAGTGCATCATCGCCGCCTATCGTAAAAATGCATCTGATATCCACGTAGAGCCCTCACCGGTGACAAAGGCGACGACCATCCGTTTCCGCATGGATGGTGTTTGCCAGGAGTATCTTAAAGTACCCAATTCCATGGCCCGCGGGCTCTTGTCCAGAATCAAGATCATGTCGCACCTGGACATTGCCGAGCGACGCCTGCCCCAGGACGGCAAAATAAAGTTTAAACGCAAGGGCGTACCGCCCTTCGAACTGCGTGTGGCCACCCTGCCAACCGCCGGCGGGTTCGAAGATGCCGTAATGCGAATTCTGGCCAAAGCAGGCGCAATGAAGATGGAAGACATGTCGTTAACTGATCGAAACTATAAAGTTCTGGAGGCCGCAATCGAAAAACCCTATGGACTTGTCCTGTGTGTGGGTCCCACCGGTTCGGGTAAAACGACCACCCTGCATGCCGCACTGGGCCACATCAACAAGCCGGACATTAAGATCTGGACGGCGGAAGACCCGGTGGAGATTACCCAGGCCGGATTGCGGCAGGTGGAGGCCAAACCGCGGATCGGTCTCGACTTTGCCAGGATTATGCGCGCTTTTTTGCGGGCGGACCCCGATGTCATCATGATCGGTGAAATGCGCGATGAGGAGACCGCATCGATCGGTGTTGAGGCCTCTCTCACGGGCCACCTGGTTTTCTCCACGCTGCATACCAACAGTGCGCCCGAAACGGTGACCCGTTTGCTCGATATGGGGCTGAACCCTCTTAATTTTTCAGATGCTTTTCTCGCAGTACTGGCGCAGCGACTGGTCAGAAGGCTGTGCTCCAACTGTGCGAAAGAATACAACCCGTCGCGGGAAGAATTCGAAGAGATTGTGTCGGACTTCGGCAAGAAAACCTTCGAGAAGACGGGTATAAAATACGATTCGGATCTTTCCCTCAAGAGCCCCGGCCATTGCGACGTGTGCTCAGGCACAGGTTACAAAGGCCGAATGGGGATCCACGAGTTGATGGATGGCACCGCGGAAATCAAAAGAATGATTAAAAGAGCAGCGTCCGCGGAAGATCTTTTTAAGCAGGCCTCAAAAGAGGAGATGACCACGCTGAAACAGGACGGTATCATGAAGGTCTTTCAAGGCCATACCGATGTCCGTGAAGTGCGGCGGGTCTGTATAAGTTAGGATCAAATTTCAGTATAATAAGTCAA
>DAOVBC010000250.1 GCA_030670715.1 Deltaproteobacteria bacterium
ATAATTTTTTTGTTGATTTTACATAACAGCTTATTATATAGAGTGACGATATTTTAACGTTTATCCAAACCAGAGTTGTACCCTTCGGTTAAGAAATTAAGCCCTGCAACGCTTCATCCCGGGCATTCATTCAATCAATAGCAGTGAGTTAAATAAATTAAAAGAGGCAGGAGATTCATTCATGCTAATTCAATCGACCGGATAATCCCGGCACTGGCTGCCCTGCTGGCCGTGCTGTCGCTGCTTCTTATTTCCTGCAGCGAAAAGAAAGAAGAAGCACTTCCGGAGGTGATTCGGCCGGTGAAAACTAGCACCGTCAAGGCCGGCGGTGAGCTAACAGGCCTTCGGTTTCCGGGAAAGGTCAGAGCCACCCAGCGGGTGAAACTGGCGTTCAAGCAGGTCAGCGGACGGCTGATTCAATTGCCCATCGCCGGACGGGAAGGGGAGAGGGTCCAAAAGGGCGAGCTCCTGGCCCGGATTGACCCGAAGGACTTTCGGGTCAGACTGCAAAATGCAGAGGGTCAGTTACATGAAGCCGCAGCGTCTCTGAAACTTGCGCAGTCTGAGTACGACCGGGTGCAGCGGATTCGCGAACAGGATCCGGGTGCCGTGAGCACGGCCATGGTAGATCGGAAGCGCGAGGCGGTGGCCCAATCCCAGGGTCGTATTAAATCGTTACAGGCCTCGGTGGATGATGCCAAAAACAAATTGATGTACACCTGGCTGCGGGCGCCGTTTACAGGGTTGGTTGCCAAACGCTATGTGGATAACTTCCAGGAGGTTAAGCCGAAGCAGCCTATCGCGAGTCTTCAGGATATTACCTCCGTTGAAATCCTGGTGGATGTGCCGGAAAATGTCATGTCCTTAGTCAGGAAGGGCGAAAAGGGCCGTGCAAAAGCGGTTGCAAGATTTCCCACCGCACCAGGGAAACAGTTTTTGCTCAGCATTAAGGAAGCGTCTACCGATGCCGATCCTGCCACTCAGACCTATCAGGTGGTACTGGTGATGCCTCAGCCGGAAGGCATCAATGTTCTGCCCGGAATGACCGCTACGGTTACGGTTTCAACCTCGGACGAAAAAATTGAGCACGGCTCGATCGAAATTCCGGCCATTGCCGTTGTCGCAGATCCCGAAGGAAAAAATTACGTATGGGTTGTCGACATGAAGAATATGACCGTTCATAAAAAAGATGTCACGGTCGGTAGCGTGACCGGTTCCGAAAATATCGACATCGTGGACGGTCTCACTGGCGGTGAAACCGTTGTCGTCGCCGGGGTGCTAAGTTTAAAAGAAGGTCAGCAAGTCAGTCTCTGGGAAGAACAGCAGTAAAAGGAATTCACCCCTATGAATATCGCGGAACTCTCCATAAAGAAAAGTATCATCACCTGGACCACGACCGTTGTTCTTCTGGTTCTGGGTTACACCTCCTACCAGAACCTGCCGCGGTTGGAAGACCCGGAATTTGCCATCAAAGATGCAGTTGTGGTAACGCCCTATCCCGGTGCTTCGGCTGAAGAGGTGGAAAAGGAAGTCACCGAGAAAATCGAAAAGGCCGCCCAGGAACTCGGGCAGCTCAAGCGGGTGGAGTCCTATTCCGCCCGGGGTTTGTCGACCGTAAAAGTAAAAATCAAGGATGAATACGATTTCTCCAGACTGCCCCAGGTCTGGGATGAACTCAGGCGAAAGGTTAATGATTATCAGAACCAGCTGCCCCCCGGCGCCGGTCCCTCCATTGTCAACGACGATTTCGGAGATACCTACGGCGTTTACTTTGCATTGTACGGTGACGGCTTTAGCATGGCTGAACTGAAAAAAGTGGCTGAATTGCTTAAAAGAGAGCTGACCACCGTTACCGACGTGAAAAAAGTCATTTTTTTCGGTGTGCAGCACGAAGCCATATTCGTAGAAATTTCCAAAACAAAAGCGGCGGCTCTGGGCATTGGCGTCGACGAAATCTTTGATGCCCTGCGAGCCAAAAACCTCGCTTACGATGCGGGTCGAATCAAAATCGGCAGCGAATATATGCCCATCTATCCCAGCGGCCTTTATAAGTCCGAAAAGGACTTCGGCGATTTACTGATCAGCAGCAAAGGCGGCAAGCTGATTTACCTGAAAGACGTGGCCACCATTCACAGGGATTATGAAGACCCGCCGAAAAATATTCTGCGCGTCAACGGGAAACCTGGACTTGGTATTGCCATATCCACCGTTTTAGGCGGCAATGTGCTCGACATGGGGCAGGCAGTTGAAAAACGATTTAAAGAGCTGATGCCCCAGATACCACATGGAATGGACGTACAGATTATTTCCAATCAGGCAGAGAGCGTTGTCAAGTCGATTAATGGATTTGTCGTCAACCTGCTGGAAGCGGTAGCCATCGTTATTATTATTTTGCTTTTTTTCATGGGATTGCGCAGCGGGTTGATCATCGGGTTTATTCTGACCCTGACCATTGCCGCCACGTTCGTGGTGATGAACTATTACCAAATCACCCTGGAGCGGATTTCGCTGGGAGCCCTGATCATCGCCCTGGGCATGCTGGTCGATAATGCCATCGTGGTGGTGGACGGCATGAAGGTCAGGATGGAAAGCGGCAAAGACGGCCTGACTGCCGCCAAAGAGGTGGTGGGCCAGAACGCCGTGCCGTTGGGGGGCGCCACCGCCGTTGCGATTCTGGCATTTGCCTCCATCGGCGGTATGACCAACAATACCGGTGAATTCACCCGATCCCTGTACTATGTTATTTTGATCTCTCTGTCCCTGAGCTGGCTAACAGCAATGACCTCGACGCCGCTGATCACCAAGACCTTTCTTAAGCCAAAGACGCGAAACGAGGGGGACGGTAAAGCCGCCGACCCATATGGGGGTAGGTTCTATCAGTTTTACCGCCGCGGGCTAATCGCTGCCATCCGTTTTCGCTGGGTTACCATTGGCGCTGTGGTCGGTATGTTCGCCCTGGCAATGGTCGGGTTCGGTTTTCTCGACAATCTGTTTTTTCCGCCTTCCACACGGCCGCAGATTATGGTGGAAGTGCAATTCCGTGAAGGCATCCACATCAAAAATACCGAGAAACAGGTGGTTAAGATCGAAGAATACCTGAGCACAGTTGAAGGTGTCACCGATATTGCATCAGCCATCGGCGCGGGTCATCCCCGCTTTTTGGTGACCTATGACGTGCCGGTGGATGCGGCCAACCAGTACAGTCTGATTCTCGTTTCGGTCAGCGATTACGAGGTCATCGATCAAGTTTTTCAAAAGGTGCAGTATGACCTGGAAAATATGTTTCCGGACGCTGTCATAAATCTTAAAAAGTTCAACCTGGGTCCGGGAAACGGCGGGAAAATTCAGCTGCGCATCAACGGCCCTGATCCGGCGGTGTTGCGTGAGATGTCAGAGACCGTTAAAAAGATTATCGCCGCCGATCCGGACTCCAAAGCCATCCGCGATGAATGGGGAGCGAAGGTCAAGACCATTCGCCCGGTACTTGCGGAAGACAGGGCGCGCAGACTCGGGATCGACCGCCAACTGACTTCGGTATTGTTTCAGGCCAATTACTCCGGAACCCTAACCGGTGTTTACCGTGAGGGGATTGAATTGATCCCGATTTATGCCCGGGCGCCGGCAGGCGAGCGAGATACCGTTGAGGATATGCTGGACATTCCCATCATCAGCCCGATTACCCACGAAAAGATTCCGGCACTGCAGGTGATCAATCAGTTGCTTACTGAAAACGAGGACGTCCGTATTTCACGATATAATCGACGGTCCATGATCAAAGTGCATGCCGATGCGCGCAAGGGTCTGCCAGCCGAGGTTCTGGGACGGGTCAAACCCAAGATCGAAAAAGCTCTGGGCGTTGATGTAGAGGCGTATCTGGGTAAAGCTTACAATCCGGATAAACACACGGCCGCCACCATTCCGGTTAAATACGATGACATCATCCCGCTTAAAGATAAACCCGGCTATTTTATTGCCTGGTCCGGTGAAGCCGAGGATTCGGCCGATGCGGCGTCACAGCTGGCGGCTTCGATTCCGATTTACTTCGGCATGATGATTCTGGTGGTTATTTTTCTTTTCAACGCGTTCAGACAGCCGCTGATCATCTGGCTGACAGTGCCGCTGGCCGTCATCGGGGTGACCGCCGGATTGCTGATTTTCAAGCAGCCTTTCGGATTTATGGCCCTGCTGGGAGTGATGAGTCTGTCGGGTATGCTCATCAAAAACGCTATCGTTCTCATCGACCAGATCGATCTGGAAATCCGGCAGGAAAAGCCCCGGATGCAGGCGGTGATCGATTC
>DAOVBC010000048.1 GCA_030670715.1 Deltaproteobacteria bacterium
TTCTGTACCTGAATCCGGGAAGTGCCTCCCAGCCGCGTTTTCACCATCCGGCAACCGTCGCACTTTTGACGATAGCAGGTGAGACGGCTGATGCCCGTATAATCGATTTAGAAAAGTGAGAAGCGCAATGCCTGCCGCCGGCCCGGGCAGGACGGATCCGCAGGAAATGTCTATATGATAATGCTCGCCTTAGTAATTCATCCCGGCACAAGGGATTTAGTTTCCTGAACTCGCTAATGTGGTTGCTGTAAGGGTGAGCGCACTAGCAACTGCAATGTGAAAATGAAACAAATTATTGCCCCGGATGCCAACTTTTTGACAGCTCCGACTAAGTTGACATTGCGGTTCGGTTTAGATAGCATGGACTCTCTGCTCGGAGCAGAACACTATGTACTGTTAAAGGGTCGTCCCGCTTTTTATTTAACCATCTGGAACACAGCATGATCATCGGGCTTGACGTTGGCGGAACACATGCGGATGTGGTCCTGCTGGGGGATGAAGGCCTTGTAAAAGAAAACAAGGTTCTCACCGATCCGGCAGACCTGTTTCAAACAGTATTATCGAGCCTTGAAGAAATTACCGCCGGCATTGATCCACGCAACATTCAGCGCCTTGTCCTCAGTACCACCCTTACCACCAACGCCATCGCCCAGGGGAAAATTCCACCGGTTGGCATGATTGTTTCCGGCGGCCCGGGAATTGACCCGGAGTTCTATCGCACCAACCCGCATTATTTTCCGGTGTCCGGATCGATCGACCATCGGGGGCGTGAAATCGCACCGGTTGATGAACGGGAAATTAGAAGCATTGCTGAAACCCTCAAACAGGAAGGCATTCGACATGTCGGCGTCATCAGCAAATTTTCGGTCCGCAACCCGCTACACGAAATCCAGATCTGTAATGTTTTAACCGATACCTTTGAAAGGGTTTTTATGGGCCACCAGGTTTCGGGCAGTCTGAATTTCTCGCGCCGCATCGCCACAACCTATCTGAATGCCGCCGTGTGTCCGATTCACAGAGATTTTTTTCAGGCCGTAAAGCTGTCCCTTGAGAAGAAGGGACTGCAGGTGCCGATCCATATCCTGAAAGCCGACGGCGGAACGATGAACCTTGAGTCTTCGATGCAATTTCCCGGCCAGACCATTCTTTCAGGTCCGGCCGCCAGTGTTATGGGATCGATTGCTTTTTCGCCCTCAGAGGCGGAGGCGATGTCGCTGGATATCGGAGGCACCACAACCGACATGGCCGTTATCAGCAACCGGGTGCCGCTTCTTCACCCGATCGGTATCCGCCTGGGGGGATACCGGACCCTGATCCGGTCTCTTGAAACCCGGTCCATCGGTATTGGCGGTGACAGTAAGGTGAAGGTATGCAATGGAACCCTTGAGATCGGCCCCGAGCGAGAGGGGCCGGCAATGGCTTACGGTGGGGCCGTACCCACACCAACCGACGCCCTGTTTGTTCTGAACAGAGTTAAAAACGGTGATCGCGAAAAGGCAATCCGTGGTATTCAGGTCGTTGCAGATGGACTCGGTGTTTCCCTCAAAGATGCCGCTGATAAAGTATTCGATCATGCCTGCAGGAGAATCCTTGCCCAGGCCCGGGCAATGGTGGACCGGATTAACAACCGGCCGGTCTATACCGTGCAGGATATCCAGGAGGGCAGCCGGGTAAATCCGAAAGTGCTGCTGATACTCGGGGGTCCGGCCCCTTACTTTGCCGCACACATTGAAAAAATTTCCGATTTCAATGTTCAGGTGGTGCCGCGGTGGCAGGTGGCCAACGCCATCGGTGCCGCACTTGCAAGGACAACCTGTGAGGTCACCCTTTTTGCCGATACGCAGCTTGGAATTGCCATGGCACCGGAAGAAGGGTTCAAAGAGGTGGTCGGGCCGGATTTTTCCGATAGTGATGCGGTCGACACCGCTTACAGGCTGCTCGGGCAAAAAGCCCTGCAGATCGGGGCAAGCACCGAAGATCTGCAAATGGAGGTTATTGAGAAGCAGCAGTTTAACATGGTGCGCGGTTTCTTAACGACCGGCAAAAACATCCGCATAAAAGCCCAGGTAAAGCCAGGGCTTATTCAGGAGTATGAATCTGTATTGACGAAACTGGATAACTGTTAAAGAACTTTGAAAAAATATCGCTTTTAAAAAAAGGTTAGTTTTAAAGAAGATGTTACGAGTTTCGGGTTGCGGGTTAAGATGGACTCGCAACTCGCAACGCGCAACTCGTAACATTTTCTTAATAGATGATGCAGAAGTAAACCCACAGCGGTTGGAGCAGATAATGCTTAAAGCCAAACACAAAACCGGTCTTGTGTTTTTCCCAGCGTTTGATTGGGCCATCAGCCCCACCCATCCGGAAAGGGAAGAGCGACTGCTGTACACCCAGGACCAGGTGCTGGAGGAAGGGCTGTTTGACATCGACGGTATTACAGAATTCAAACCGGATCTGGTTACCGTTAAAGATATACAGCGGGTGCATTTCTGTGTGCCGGATGTCTGGGGAGTCACCACTGAGTCACATTTTATCAGCGCCGGTGGTGCCAAAACCATCGGTATGGCCGTACTCGACCGAAAGGTTGAGCGAGGCTTTGCCCTTGTCCGTCCCCCCGGACATCACGCCATGCGCGTGGTGCACGGATCCAGGGGGTTCTGCAACATCAATATCGAAGCCGTCATGATCGAATTTCTTCGCCAGGCATACAGCATCGATAAAGTTGCAATAGTGGACACCGACTGTCACCATGGCGACGGCACGCAGGACATCTACTGGCATGATCCCGACACGCTCTTTATCTCTATCCATCAGGACGGCCGGACCCTTTACCCCGGATCCGGATTTCCCAATGAACAGGGCGGCGCGAATGCTTTCGGCACCACGGTCAATATTCCACTCCCGCCCAATACTTCCGAAGAAGGTTTTATCCATGCCATTGAGAACGCTGTGCTGCCGATTCTCGAAGATTTTAAACCGGATATCATAATTAATTCCGCCGGGCAGGACAATCACTACTCGGACCCCATCACCAACATGAATTTTTCCGCCCAGGGATATGCCGCTCTCACCGAAATGCTGCAGCCCGATATCGCCGTGCTCGAAGGCGGCTATGCCATCGAAGGCGCTCTGCCCTATGTCAACGTAGGCATCATACTGGCCATGGCCGGACTCGACTACTCCGGGGTCAAAGAACCGGACTATGACCGCGATGCGATTCGCCAGCTGCCGGAAGTATCGCGCTCAATTGAAAGAATATGTGATGTGGCTGTAAGCTACTGGCAGCAGAAAGAGGTAAATCGAGAGCGTATCCTGAACGAAAAAGATTTTGAAGAGCGAACCCGCCACATATTTTACGACACAGACGGGATTCGTGAGACCCAAACCGAAAAAAACCGCCTTTGTCCCCACTGCGCCGGCAGCTGGCTGATCGATTCGGCTTCCGACAGAGGTTACCGGGTTCTGGCGATTAACATTCCGCGCAAGGCCTGCAAGAACTGTATTCAGCTGGGCTATGAATGGTTCGATGCCGCAGATACCGGGGCCTTTCATTTTATTTTTCTGCGGGATCGGACCGCAGACACATATGTGCAAAAAGAAGGTGACGGGTGAGTGGAAAGATTACACCTGTAAAGTAAAGTAAATATTCAAAGCAACAAATGAAGTGCGCTGCGAAGAGAACTGTGACGACTTACAGACAGAGAAAAATCAAACAAAATTTACACTTAAGAGCCCGGATTATTCAGGAGATCCGGGAGTTTTTTCTGGACCGGAATTTTCTGGAGGTTGAAACTCCCTGCCGCATCCCGGCTCCTGCGCCGGAGGCGAATATTGACGCCCAGCCGGCGGGGAGCTGGTACCTGCACACCTCCCCGGAATTGTGCATGAAACAGCTTCTGGCCGCCGGTTTCCCCAGAATTTTCCAGATATGCAAGTGTTTCCGGGCCGGTGAAAGGGGAAGTAGACATCTTCCCGAGCTTACCATGCTCGAATGGTACACTGCCGGCTGTGATTATCTTGAAATGATGGATCAGTGCGAAGCGCTCATACAATGGGTGTCCCGGCGACTGGGGGCCGGGAATGTTCTGGATTATCAGGGCCATAAAATCGATGTGAATGCTTCCTGGCAGAGGATGCCTCTTGCCGCAGCGTTTGAGCGCTTCGCTTCAACATCCATGGAAGATGCGTTAAGGCAGAAGCGCTTTGACGAGCTGCTGGCGGTTGAAATTGAACCCGAGCTTGGCCGCAGTCGGCCGGTTTTTGTTTATGATTATCCTGCTTCCTGCGGTGCCTTGGCAAAACTGAAGCCGGAGAATCGCAGGCTAGCGGAACGATTTGAATTATACATCGGCGGCCTGGAGCTTTGCAATGCGTTTACCGAACTGACCGATTCGGTTGAACAAAAATTGCGTTTTGAATGGGAGCAGGATCTGCGCCGCCATGCCGGCAGGCATGTTTACCCCATGCCGGAAAAATTTCTACAATCAATGCGCGCCATGCCGGAGGCCACCGGCAACGCCCTGGGAATCGACCGGCTGGTGATGCTGTTTGCCGACACGGATAATATTGATGACGTGGTGGCGTTTACGCCCGAAGAACTATAGAGTATTTATCTCGGGAATATGTTTTACAAACTAGCGGTCATGATATTTTCTGGGAGCGGCGATGTATCCGTTCAGGGGTTCAGGGTTCAGGGTTCAGAGGTTGAACCCGGAGCGCAGAACGTTAAACCTTTGAACGGTGAACGCTGAACCTGTTAACGCATACGGCGCCATGACTCTTGATCGCTGTGGGTGAACGCATTCAAGTAAGGGGCTTTTAAGAGGATAGGTATGAAACAGGGACCGGAAGACGCCTCGGCATCTGAAAAGACCGCCGGAACACTGGGCCCTTTCGCCGGCGTGTTTACACCCAGCATCCTGACCATACTGGGGATTATTCTTTTCTTAAGGCTCGGGTACGTTGTTGGCCGGGCCGGGCTGGGGCAGACCCTGATCATACTGGCGCTGGCCAACGGTATTTCGATCCTGACCACCTTTTCCCTGTCCGCCATGGCAACCAACTTGAGAGTCAAGGGCGGCGGAGATTATTACCTCATTTCCCGCACCCTCGGTCTGGAGTTCGGCGGTTCCATCGGCATTGTTCTCTATCTGGCCCAATCGGTTTCCATCGCTTTTTACTGCATCGGTTTTGGCGAGGTCATGGCTGAAATTCTGGGCAGGGATTTTCATTACCTGCCCCAGATCATCGCGGCCGCGGCCGTGGCGTTTTTATTTGTTTTCGCCTGGCTCGGTGCCGACTGGGCCACCCGGTTTCAGTTCGTGGTGATGGCCATCCTGGTGGCCGCCCTGGTATCATTTTTTGTGGGCGGCGTTCAGCGCTGGGACAATTCACTGTTCGTCCACAACTGGTCGGCTCCGGCCGCTTCCACTAATTTCTGGATCATATTTGCCATATTTTTTCCGGCCGTAACCGGTTTCACCCAGGGGGTCAGCATGTCCGGTGATTTAAAGGATCCTGGGAAAAGTCTGCCCCTTGGAACCTTTCTGGCGGTGGGGCTTTCGATTGCGGTTTATTTTGTAGCGGCAACCGTATTTGCCGGATCCTTGCCGCAGGATGTATTGATGCACGACTACAGCGCTATGAAGAAGGTGGCAGTCGTTGGTTTTCTTATTACCGCCGGTGTTATCGCGGCAACCCTGTCATCGGCCATGGCTTCGTTTCTGGGAGCGCCGCGAATTCTACAGTCCCTTGCGACCGACCGCATTTTTCCGTTCCTCTTGCCATTTGCCAAAGGATACGGGCCGGTCAACAATCCCCGCAGGGGCGTTTTGCTTTCGGCAGCGATTGCATTCGCCACCATCGGTATCGGGGAATTGAACCTGATTGCCCCGGTGGTATCCATGTTTTTTCTGATTTCATATGGATTGCTGAATTATGCGACTTACTACGAAGCCAGGTCCGCCAGCCCTTCCTTCCGCCCTCGTTTCCGCTGGTATGATGCCCGCGCCAGTCTGGCAGGAGCAATTGCCTGCCTGGGGGTTATGCTGGCCGTCAACCTGATAGCCGGTGTTGCCGCCCTGGCCGTTTTGCTGGCCGTCTTTCAGTATGTGAAGCGCACGGCCGGTCGGGTCCGCTGGGCCGACAGCCGGCGCTCCTATCATCTTCAGCGCGTTCGGCAGAACCTCCTGGCCGCTGCTGTTGAACCGGAACATCCAAGGTACTGGCGTCCCCAGATGCTGTTGTTTTCAGATGATGCCCACCGCAGAAAAAGGCTCCTGCAATTTGCAGCGTGGATTCAGGGACAGAGTGGATTTACCACGGTTGTCCGGATACTTGAAGGCCAAGGGCCCAATATGCCAAGACTGCGTGAAAAAGCAGAGGAGGAGCTTCAGAAAGACATCGCGGACAGCGGAAAGGATGCGTTTCCACTTGTCATTGGCGCGCCTGATATTCACCAGGCCGTGCAGACACTGGTTCAGGCATTCGGTATCGGACCGATTCGCGCCAACACCATTCTGGTAAACTGGATCGAAAAACATCCCGGCCATGCAGGGCGTTATTTTGAATTTATTTTTGGCCGTAATCTCAGGACTGCCTACCGCTTCGGATGCAATATCGTCTTGCTGGATGCCAAGCCGGATAAATGGGAATCGCTGAATGCCGTACCTTCAGGGGAACGGCGCATTGATGTGTGGTGGCAGGGCGATGCCACCGGCCGTTTGATGCTCCTTCTGGCGTACCTGTTAACTCGCAGCAGCGAATGGGACGATTCGAAAATCCGGTTGATAGCCGCCGGTGCCGATGATGATAAGCAAAAAGCGGTTGAAGACCTTGAAAAATTACTGGATGAAGTGCGGATTGAGGCGGAAGTGCAGATTGTTGAAGAGTCCGATGCCGACTCGATTGCGGAGGAATCCGCCGCCGCGACGCTTGTTTTTATTCCGTTTCGCATTCGCAATAACCGGCCGCTGGACCCGTTCGGCGGCTCTCTTGACGAAACGCTCTTTACCCTGCCGGTAGCGGCCATGGTAATGGCCGCTGAAGATATCGATCTTGACGCCGAACCTGAGGAAGGCAAAGCTGCTGAGGTGGCCCTGGCCCTGGACACCCTTTCGGATGCTGAAAAACGCGTCCAGCATGCCGAGCAAGAATTCGAAAAGATGGCGAGATCCGCGAAATCGATCAAGGAACGGCTGAAAAAAATGCTTGCCGACCCGACGATACGGTCGGATGAAGAAATGATGAAAGATCTGATGAAGCATGTTACCGCAGCTGAAGAGCGCCTGATCAAAGCGCAGCGGCGATTTGCCAGGGAAAAAGCCAAAGCGGATGATGCCGCCCGTCAAGCCGAAGCACTGGGTGCGAAACCTGCGCCGGCTAAAGATGATTCTCCCGATACTTTATAAACTAGTGTTGTGTCCCAGAAATAACTTAAAATTGGCCTCAGGTCATGGGATTTTCTGAGAGGCGTTATGTTGATGCATAGCCCCTGAATGGGTCGTGGCCCGATATTTGGAATCGTCACAACAAACTCTTTGCCATTGCACTGCCTGCGTACGATTTCAATTATCCGGCCACACATCGCCATTAGGAGTCATAACGCCTCTCAGAAAATTTTATGACCGACCATTTATTAAACTAATTTCCGGGGCAGTGCACTAGAGCGCTGTTTTGAACCAACCATGTCGAAGCTTTATCCAGGTACCGTTTTCCTCAGCACGTCAAAATAGGTAATGATCCGATCCACATAGCGTACCGGTTCTGTGCCCCTGGCATAGCCGTACCGGGTATGCCGGTTATATTCAGGGAAGCTGAGCAGGGGCAGCGTTTTTTTTATCGTTTTCCACTCTTGCGGGTTCAAACTTAATTTTTCGGCGATTTTCTGTGCATCCCGGACGTGGCCATAACCCACGTTGTAGCTGGCAAGGGCAAACAGCATCCGATCAGTATTATCATCGATATCGTCAAAACGATGGTAGAGACCGTTTAGGTATTTTACGCCGCCGCGGATACTTTGAACGGGATCGAGGCGATTTTCAACCCCCAGTTCCTCGGCAGTTTTAAGGGTCAGCTGCATCAAGCCGCGCACGCCGGTGTGACTTCTGGCCTTCGGGTCGAAATGCGATTCCTGGTACATGATCGCTGCGATCAGGCGCCAGTCCATATCGTATTTGGCGGCCTCTTGCTCGATCAGTTTTTTATATTTTGGCAGGCGCGTATCGATTCGCTTTTGAAACGTCTTCAGATCGACATAATCAAAAATTTCCAGGCTTCCATAATACAGGTCGTAAATTTTTTCGAAAGTACCATTTTTTAAAATCTGCACGAAAAATTTATTGATCTCCTCCAGCAGTCCTTTGTCGTTCTTACGGACGCCCCATGCCAGCGACTGCTTTGCGGTAACCGGGAACGCCATGGTGATATCCGGGTAAAACCGGCGGTTTAAAAGGGCCACGTTGGTATCGGCCACCGTCACTTCGATTTCTTTTTCAGCCACCTGCCGGATCAATTCTTCGGTGGGTACATTTTTGTGCAGGGCCAACTGAATATTAAGCCCTTCCTTCTTCAGTTCTGCCATTCTCTGCTGGTAGGAAGTTGCACTTCTGACGTGTATGGTTTTCCCGTTTAAATCTTCCACCATATTAATTTCTTTGTTGTCCTTGTGCACAATGATAAACTGCTGAATGGAGAGATATTCATCCGAAAAATCCATAAACGTTTCTCTTGCCGGGAGGCGGGTGAGGCTGGCGGCAATGAAATCACCTTTTCCGGTTGTTAGCAGCTCAAACATTTCATCCCATCCGGGAGTCACCACTTCCAGATCGACAACAAGATATTTGGCAAATTCAAGTGCCAGTTCGTACTCAAACCCTGCGGGTGCGTCTTTATATATGAAATAGCAATGTTCGTTGTTGTCTGTAATGACAGTGATTTTGCCATTCTTCCAGATTTGCTGCAGACGGCTTTCCCTTTTTTCGGCACAGCCGGTCAGACCGTAAAGATAAAAAAAAGAAAGCCAGGCGAGAAGCAGTACAGATAGCCTCCTGTATCGTTGGCTCTTATTCATGGTGGGCCTTTAAAAAAAAGAGATTCCCGGCAGGCGCAACGCGTAACTCGTCACACGGAGGATTGTCTCCGGCCGGCGGGAAGTTGAGATGGTTAAATGCACGCTCCTTTTTTCTATAACTTCAATCTTTCCATCACCGTGTAAGTTATGGTTACTTTGTTTTCAGATCCTGAGGCGATCTTAAGTTTCGCCGGATTGAGCGCCAGGTTCACGGTCATCGTTCCGGAGGTGTTGATTTGATCGACAGGAATTTTTTGGGTGTAGACCGTGGACAATTTTTCCAGCAGTTGTTTCCCACCGATCAAGGTAATTTCTTCCGGGCTCAGTTTTGCTTCGCTGAGAATCAGATTAGGCGCCAGTTTGCCCACCCAGTCCGCCTGAATCGGCAACGCCTTTTGGATCAACACATCCAGCGTCACTTCGAGGGTTTCCGGATTGACATCATTTAATATTATTCCCGCCGGCAGGGTGATGTTACGCCGGGTAATGGTGAACGCATTCTGTCCGATGATTGCATCGCTTAAATCGATCGTCAGGCGCAACTGGTCCGGACGGATGGACTGTATAAGGGAACGGGAGCCTCCCAGACGAAGTTTAATGGAGTTTACGGATGTATCGACGATTTCTTTTGCAGGATCACGGTTCATGTATCCCACCGGGACCTCAAAAGTTTCCAGAATATCCAATCCTCTGCTGATGCCGAACCATATACCGGCAACAAAAATGATCGACATCACCGATGCCAGGCCCATCTCGAGCTTTTCATTCATCAAGCCGGGTTTGGTTTTCAGGCGGATACCGGCGAACGCTTTTAATCTCTGCACCAGGCGGTCCTTACTGCTGACCATGTCAATGCGGGAATTTCGGGCCACCAGAACATTGCCGCTTTCCTCGGAGACGATGATAATAAGGGCGTCGGATTTTTCGGACAGCCCGAGGCCCGCCCGGTGCCGGGTCCCGTAGTAGGATGGAAGATCATCGCGTTTGGACAGCGGCAGGATACAGCCGACCTCAAGCACCTGATTCCCGCGAACCACGGCCGCACCATCATGAACCGGATTGTCGGGCCAGAAGATACTCATCAGCATTTCTTTTGAGACCATACCGCGCCAGGCGATGCCGTGTTGAACCAGTTCTTCCAGGTCGTCCCTGCCGGGCAATACGATCAAGACCCCGATATGTTTTTTCGCCAGTTCGAAGACACTGTCCGCAATGGTTTCAAACGGTGTTGTTACGCTCTTTTTAGGCAACTCCCATAATATCGCTTTCAAATTCTTGGTCTGGAGGACGGCGCGAATCTCATTTCTAAATATAACAACAACGATCAGGGCTGCAGCGGCCACAATCCCCTGCGAGACCCAGCTGGAAACAAAGAGTCCCAGCGTCACGGCGATACGCTGGACAAACCAGATGATTGCCAGACCGAGCAGGACCCGCAATACGTTTGTGCCTCTGAACAGGATATAAAACCGGAAAAGGACGTAGCTGTTAATACTGATGTCCAGAACATCCTGCCAGCGAAAACCGGAAAAAATGTTTATCAGTAGTTCCATAGGAAATTAATCAATGATGCTGAATTGTAAAATACGCAGTATGTTTCCCTGCTGATCGGTGACTTCGACACGCCAGGGGCCTTTATCATCCTTGCGAAACTTTAGATGACTGAATGTGGCCCAGCGTGCGGGTTTCAGTAGCAGCTTCACACCGGCACGTTTTTTGTCCCGGCGGTACCAGTTGTGATAAATGATGGTTTTCTCCGGCACCGACACAAAATCGGTGAAGCAGTAAAGCTTGTCGAGAGATATCGAAAAGGCAATGGCCGAATTATAGGGAATTTGGTTCTTTACGGTTTCGCTTACAGTTGCCGATCCCAGTATCAATTCCGCATTCGGGGTGGATTCCGTGGCCTCAGTTTTCGCACTCTGGCCTGCGTGCAAGGTGAAAGAAAGACCGAGCAGAA
>DAOVBC010000050.1 GCA_030670715.1 Deltaproteobacteria bacterium
GCCGATACCCACAGTTTTCAGGAGATGATCGATGAGAGCAATCTGGCCCACACATTTGAAGTAATGAATTTAAGGGCCGGGGCTTTTGTGGACCTGGGGGTGATCGACAGCGATGGACAGCATCGAGCTTATATAGGGCCCTACGACCTCAAGGGCCGCGATTACCACAATCAGCCCTGGTTCAACGAGGTAATGAGCAAAGGGATCTATATCAGCGACGTCTACATGGGTTTCCGGCAGCTACCTCACTTTATTATTGCCGTTCGCCGGCATGAAGAGCAGAAACCCTGGATTCTGCGGGCCACCATCGATCCGGACATTCTGGAGGAGATCGTGCGCTCGGCCCAGATCGGCAGAACCGGTGACGCCTACCTGGTCAACCGCAACGGGATCTATCAGACCCGGCCGCGATTTAAAGGGCGCGTCCTGTCACAGTCAGACCTGAACACCAGCCAGTTCGGCGGGCAGGTAACGGTGACAGAAGAGAAAAGCATTACAGGTCATTCACGCCTTTATGCGGGCAGCTGGCTGAAAAACAACAAATGGCTGCTTGTCATCAATCAGGAACCGCTCGAACTGATGGCCCGCCTGTTTGCAATCCAGTATATGGAAATCGTTATCATTGCCATCGGGCTCATGGCGATTATTATAACCACCTTTTTTACCACCCGCCTGGCAATCAATCAGTTAAAACAATCCGACGAAAAGATGATCGAGCTCAATGCCCAGCTGGTGCAGTCGGATAAACTGGCGGCACTGGGTAAAATGGCCGCCGGCGTGGCCCATGAAATCAACAATCCTCTGGCGGTGATCATCCAGAAAACCGGCTGGATGGAAGACCTTCTGGAAGAAGAGGAATTTGAAAAAAGTGAAAACATCGAAGAGTTCAAAACGTCCATTACAAAAATCGAAGAACATGTTGAACGGGCCCGTAAAGTGGTTCATAATATGCTCGGTTATGCCCGAAAAATGGAACCACGGCTGGAGGATGTGGATGTGAATGATACAATTAACCAGACTATCACCATCCTGGAAAACTTCGCTCGCAACAACAACATCGATATCCAGCGCGATCTTGCGGTTGATCTGCCGATTATCGCCAGTGATCAGTCCCAGCTCCAGCAGGTCTTTTTAAACCTGATAACCAATGCCATTGATGCCATCGGAACGAACGGTCTGATCGAAGTAAAGAGCCGGTGCACCGATTCTAAAGTCCTCGTGAACATCAAAGACGACGGCCCGGGGCTTACGGATGACAAAATAAAAAGGATTTTCGATCCCTTTTTTACCACAAAAGAATCCGGCAAGGGGACCGGTCTTGGACTCTGGGTCAGTTACAGCATCATCGAGAAAATGGGCGGCACCATCAACGTAAGCAGCAAACCGGGTCTGGGCGCTACATTTACCGTTGAAATCCCGATCGTAATCCCGGAAAAAAAGTAAAGGAAAAATTATGGATTATCCTAGCGTTCTGGTCGTAGACGACGAAGTCGATTTTCTGGAGACCCTGATCAAACGCTTTCAAAAGCGCAATATTGACACCACGGGTGTGACCAGCGGTGAAAAAGCCCTTGAAATGCTGGATGAAAAAATGTTCGATATTATTATTCTAGACGTTAAAATGCCGGGGGGAATGGACGGGATCGAGGTCTTAAGAGAGATTAAGAGAAAACAGCCCCTGGCGGAGGTCCTTTTACTGACCGGACATGCCTCCGTGGAAACAAGCATTGAAGGAATGAAGATGGGCGCCTTTGATTACCTGTTAAAGCCGATCAAACTGGAAGATCTTCTCATCAAACTGCAGGAAGCCCTTGATAAAAAATACGCCCACGATCAAAAAATCAGAAAGGCCAGGATCAAAGACCTGTTTCGTTTCCCCGACAGAATGCTCCAGGAGGAAAGTGAAGATAAAAAATAAGCGACGACGGTTCCCTGGATCTTATGAAGTACACGGATACCGTAAATGTTCGTACCCGCATTGTTCGCTTCGGCAGTGGCGGTTGTTGCAAACCAAACCGAAACCGCTTTTCTCATAAAAAAATCCCGCTTGAGGGCGCAATCCCCCACGGCAAAGATCCTGTCGACAAGGATCTGCATATATTCGCTGACCGTATTGAGTCGTTATCAACAGCCAGCGGAAACCCTTCACCTTATCACCTCAAGATATCATCTTTTCTCGTTAAACAAGGTACTTAGTACGTGTTCACGGGGTGCGCTCCCCCGATTCACTCCGGTGGCTACGTGTCTGGTCATTTCAATGACTTAGCCGCGGGGGCATTCCTGCCCTCTCCGCGTTCTCCCGAAATAATCATGCGGGAGCCGCGGTCTCCCCCCCTGATAAGTCATTTAAATGACGAAGCCACTCCGCCAATATCGTTACTCGGGGAAACGTACCCCGTGAACACGTACGGTACTTAGAACGGAATACGGTTTTTAACTCGGAAAATGTGTGGTAAGATGTAGTTTATAGCGGTAAGCTTGGCATATAAATGAGAGGACAAGCTAAGCCAAAGTTGCTCAGAATTGGTCGACTGAAAGAGAGAAGCCATAGGCGATTGTCAACGTGCGATGCATGATACATGATTCACGATACAGGATACACGCCCTGCGCTGCATCTTGAATCCTGCATCCTGGATCCATCATTCCAGTGTTCAAATAGTTTGCTATGGCCGACTCCCATAGAATCGGATTAGTACTTTAGGAAGGAGGATGTGCTTGGAAACCCAGGTACTTATCATCGGCGGCGGGGTCACGGGCACCGGCCTTGCCCGGGATCTGGCGCTTCGCGGGGTTCAGTCGATTCTGGTGGAGAAAAAGGACCTCAATGCCGGCGCTTCCGGCGCCAATCACGGACTGCTGCACAGCGGGGGCCGATATGTTGCCAGTGATCCGGAAACGGCGGCAGAGTGCCGGAAAGAAGGTGACATCCTCAAACAGGTGGCTGCCGGCTGTATCGAAGACACGGGCGGTTTGTTCGTAGCGGTGGAGGGTGACGATGAAAAATATATTGCCGACTTTCCCCACCTGTGTTCACGAAGCGGGATTCCCGTGCGAGCCCTTGACCCGTCGGAAGCGCGTGAATTCGAACCGGCTCTGAACTCGAAAATCATCGCCGTGTATGAAGTAGAAGACGCCTCCATTGATCCATTTAAATTGAATCTCGAAAACATGGATCATGCCCAGGCCCTGGGGAGCAGGCTGTTGCGCCACACTGAAGTCATGGCCTTTGATCGGAACAGAAAGCGGATACAACGGGTTCGCCTGAGAAACACAAAGACCGGCGAAGATATTCTGGTGGAGCCGGAACAGGTGGTGAACGCTGCCGGGGCATGGGCCAGGAAAGTTGCCGCTTTTGCCGGTGCTCCCATTGATATGATCTATTCCAAGGGCAGTCTTCTTATCACCGACACCCGCCTGACAACCCGGGTTGTCAACCGCCTGCGGCCCGCATCGGACGGTGACATCCTGGTTCCGGGCGGAACGGTATCTCTTTTGGGTACAACGTCTATCCGCATTAACTCTCCGGATGATATCCGGCCAACGGTTGAAGAAATAAATGCTATTACTGATTACGGGTCTGCCATGGTACCCGCATTGCAAAAAACCCGTTTTATCCGCGCTTACAGCGGTGTCAGACCCTTGATTGGAACACAATCCGGCCAGGGCGACCGTTCTGTCAGAAGAAGTTTTGCCCTCTTCGATCATATACAGGACGGCCTGGAAAATTTTGTCACCATTACCGGCGGGAAATTAACCACCTATCGCTACATGGCAGAAAAAACCGCCGACCTGGTTTGCAGCCGGCTGGGTGTTTCCGCACCATGTGTTACCCGAACCGAACCGCTGCCGTCATCTGAAACATCGCAATGGACCGAACCGGGCCGGGCTCCGCGGGAATGGATAAAGAATAAAAACCCGGAAGATATCATCCTTTGCGAGTGTGAAATGGTGCCCCGCAGTGTTATCGACAGCATCATCACTTCTCTCCGTGATAAGGACGACAGCGTGGACCTCCGCGCCATTGGCCTGCGCAGCAGGATCGGCAAGGGCCTTTGCCAGGGGGCCTTTTGCGGTATCCGTATAACCGCTTATATGTTTGACGAGGGCGAGTTGAATGCCGATGAGGGATTGATCAACCTCAGGGAGTTCCTCAACGGGCGCTGGAAAGGTATACGACCGGTGCTCTGGGGGGCATCGCTGATTCAGGAGGAATTGCAGGAAGCCATACACTGCGGGCTCTTCGGGCTTGAATTGTAATGGAACACTTTGAAACAAAACTCACTGTCATCGGCACCGGAATGACCGGTATGGCTGCAACCCTTTTTGCCGCTAACCGGGGCATTGACACTGTGCTGGTGGGCAGCACCAGTGAAATCATGTTTGCCAGCGGGTTTATCGACCTTTTGGGGGTTCATCCCATACACGAAAGAAAAAGTTGGAAGAATCCCTGGCAAGGTATCGCCGAAGTGCGCAGAGATATTCCCAACCATCCTTACGCCCGTATGGATGAAACCGATATCCGCACGGCTTTTGATCAAGCGCTCTCTTTTTTAAAAGATGCCGGACTTCCCTATCTCCGGCGAAACGAACAAAACTGCAGAGCGGTCACTTCCCTGGGAACTCTAAAAAGTACATACTGTATACCACATACAATGTGGGCCGGGGTTGAGGCCCTGGAAGAAAAAAGCCCTTGCCTGCTGGTTGATTTCCGGGGTCTAAAAGGTTTCAGTGCCCGGCAAATTGCGGCCGTTTTACAGCATGAGTGGCCGAACCTGCGCACGGTTCGGATCTCCTTTCCGGAGATGGAACATATGGAAGAGGTTTACACCGAAGCGCTGGCAAGAAACTTGAGTATGGAACATAACCGGGTAAAGCTTGCGGAGGTAATACGGCCCCACGTCAAGGGAAGCGTTTATGTGGGATTGCCGGCAATACTCGGGATTTCCTCCTCCTATGAAGTGGCATGCGATATTTCAGATAAAATCGGTGCAAAGGTTTTTGAGATTCCGACCATGCCGCCGTCTGTACCCGGTTTGCGCCTTAAAGAAGCCTTTGAAGAGCAGTTCCCGCTGCGAGGAGTCCGTCCTTTTTTTCAAAAACAGGTTCTTAATGTTCACAACGGTCCGGGCGGGGAATTTAAGCTGGACATCGGTGGCGATACCACTGAATTCGGTGTGAAAACAGACGGCATCATTATGGCCAGCGGCCGTTTCCTTGGCGGAGGCCTTCGGGCGGACAGGCATCAGATCCGGGAAACCATCTTCGGTCTTCCGGTAACCCAACCCAGTGACCGGCGGTTGTGGCACCGGAGAAGCTTTCTGGACTCACGGGGACATCCTGTTAATCGATGCGGCCTGGAAATTGACGATGAATTCCGCCCGCTGGACAAATCCGGCCACCCCGCTTACCCGAACCTTTTCGCCGCAGGCTCTGTCCTGGCTCATCAAGACTGGATGCGCATGAAGTGCGGCTCGGGTCTTGCCATTGCAACCGCCTATAAGGCGGTAAAAGCGTATTCCCAAATGAATGAGCGGCCCGTTGGGCCTTGAGGAGCTCCGCCGCGGCGGATTGAGGATCGTTCGCCTAAATCGAACTAAAGGATCGGCCCTTTGGGCCTAGAGGGGGTGCTCCTGATATCGAAAGTGCCTAAAATTAAAAAGGTTGAGTCGGTTGTGTCAGTTGTGTCGGTTGAGTCTGTTGAGCCCGTAACTCGCGACTCGCCCGCCGTCGTTTTATCGAAGATGAAACTATGGCGCGGCAAGCAACACGCAACACGTAACTCAACAAACGCAACGAACCTAATGAACTCAACAAACTCAATGAACCCAACAAACCCAATAGACTCAATGAACCCAATAAACCCAACTTAGGATGCTACAATGACAAATCCACACCGGGAAATGACGCTTCAATTTCTTTTCGCGACCGGATCAACAGCAGCGGCCTGTCGACACGCTGCAGCACACCGGCGGCTATGCTCCCGTAGAAAACCCGCGACAGACCACCCCGTCCGTGACTTGCCATTGCAATAAGCTCCAGGTTTTCTTTTTCGGCGATGTTTAAAATGGTCTCCACCACCGGCCCGTGGACGACGCGCGACCGGACCCGGATCTTTTTGTTACGAAAAATCTTCTCCAGGGTCTCCAGATAAGTTTGGGCCTCCCGGCTCAGTGTCTCTATCTCCCGCTGGTATAAATACGGATCGTAGCCCTCAAATCCGGTTACTTTTGGCGGCTCGATGACCTGCAGGAAAATGACCTCTCCGCCGTGGCTTCGGGCCAGTTCCTCCACATGCCTCAATATTGCCTCCGCCCGCTTTGACCCATCCAAAGGTACCAGTATCTTTTTATACATATTCCCCCCTTTGTGCCTTTTCTCTATAAATATAGCAAACTTTATGCCAAACTGTCAGTTTTTAAGCACAATTATAATCTATTTGAATCCGTGATTATTTTCAACAAACCATACGGTTTCCAAAGAATAAAATGAACTGCCCCCTGTCAGGAATTTTATCAACTTGACAAGTACTTGCTTAGCGACTAGCCTTAAAATAATTACCAGTTAATTGAGGGGTCGGAGAGTTTTTATCGCTAAGCCTCGATTAGAGCGGAATGGGTTATCCGCACATCACCAGGCACTGTTTGAATGTGTTAGGGATCGTTAAGAAAGAACAGCGGGTAGTTGATATGTTTCATGATTGCTACAACACCTGTTATACCCCTAACTTCTTGATTTAATGCCCCTTTATATGTTCTTTCTTTACGAACCCTTATGCATGAGTTTGCCCGGTGATGTGCGGATAATTCATGGAGCTCTCAATTCAAAAAACTCCCCGACCCTCAGTTAATTGAAAGGTGCAAAATAACGATGCAAGGATCGGAACCTTCACAGCGGCTGTTGGCCCTTGATGTTATGCGCGGGATCGTTATCGTCTTGATGGCGGTGGACCATGCCTCGCATATGTTCAACAGCGGGCGTTACGTCACCGATTCATTTGCCATATATCAAGCCGGAACCATCATCCCCCCGGCTCAGTTCCTGACCCGCTGGATCACCCATCTTTGCGCCCCGACATTTATCTTTCTGGCCGGCTGGGCCCTCGCTTTCAGTATCGCCAAACGGAAGCGTCAAAACGTTTCAGATCGAGACACCGATCTGTATCTTCTAAAGCGCGGCCTCTTTATTTTGCTCCTCGATCCGCTGTGGATGAGTTTTGCCTTCGGACATGCGGTGGTTTTTCAGGTATTGTATGCCATCGGCGGTAGTCTTTGCTGTATGATCCTGCTGCGAAGGTTGAGGCTGCTGACTCTGCTGACCATCGGACTGGGTCTGCTGTTTTTCAGTGAAGGGCTTGCTGGGCTGGTTCTCTGGTTCAGGGGAGGAAGCAGGGTCGGTCCGATCGGGGCTTTTCTGGTGACGGGCGGAGGTATCGGTCAATCGATTTTTGTTCTCTACCCGCTGCTGCCCTGGCTGGCGTACATGATCCTGGGCTGGTGCTGCGGCCGGATTTTCATACAGGGTAAAGCGGACGATCCGACCTTGCTGTTCATCCGGGGAGGCGTTTTTTCAATGCTTGTTTTTATAATTGTCAGGGGCTTTAATCGGTACGGCAACATGCTTCTTTACCGGGACGATGTCTCTATCCTGCAGTGGCTGCACGTGAGTAAGTATCCGCCCAGCCTCTCTTTCGGATCCCTTGAACTGGGCCTTATGTTCCTCTGTCTTGCAGTACTCTTTGCCTGGTATAAAAACAGGTCCGGAAATGACAGAAATCCCTTTCTTGTCTTTGGTCAAACCCCACTTTTTTTCTATGTGATACACGTGCACCTTCTGGCCGGGGCAGCCTGGCTGCTTAACATGCGCAAAACCGGTGGTCTAACGGAAACCTGGATCGCAACCCTTGCTGTACTGCTGGTAATTTACCCCGCCTGCTTCTGGTACCGTCGCCTCAAGCGCAGAGGTTCCATCACATTTTTTCGCTATTTGTGAGAGGTTAAACCTTGATCGGATTAACAATATGATGATAGGTTGCGCTGCAAACGATAATTCAAGACCGTTTGGTAATTTTGGATGACACCCCTGAAGAAAAGAAAACCCTGGCAGCATGCCGTTTATTACCTTTTTAGCTGGCTGACCCGCTTTCTGTTTGCCCTGATGTTTTGCACCTGTCGCGTACAGGTCTTCGGCAGGGAAATAGAAAAAAGATACCAAAAAGAAAACCCCGGCAAGGGGCTGCTGTACGCATCCTGGCACAGGGGGCTGACGTTTTTTATCTATTTTTACCGCTACAAGAATTTTGTTGTGATGGCCAGTGCCAGCAAGGACGGCGAGCTGGCCGCCCAGGTCACCAAGCGCCACGGCTGGGTTGTGGTCCGGGGCTCTTCCAGTTACCGGGGGTCCGAAGCCCTTCGGGAAATGGTCCCCTATTTCAAAAAGGGCTATCGGGGAGGTCTGGTGGTCGATGCTCCCCGGGGACCGGCGCATGTCTCAAAGATCGGTATCATCATTGTATCAAGAATGGCCGGTGCGCCCATTGTACCGGTCATATGGAGTGCCGACCGGTGCTGGCTGCTGAAAACCTGGGACAGAACCATCATCCCCAAGCCTTTTTCACGCATCGCTTTTGTATACGCTGATGAGTTAATTCAAGTTCCCCGAAAGGCCTCCCGGGAAGAATGCGAACAGTACAGGCAGCTGCTGGACGACACCCTCAATCGCCTGATGTATCAAACGGATCATTTTTTCGGAACACCCGGTATCAAAGATCCACGACAAATAGAAGTCCCCGAAGCGGTACTCAAAGATGATTCAGCAAATTAAATCCACTGATGGGTATAACGGCCAGGCACATTCTTTGGGTCTTTTGCCCCAAATGATGGGTCATTTCACACAATCGAACCCATCCGGTCAAAGGTGACCTTGGAACCAATCCATGTTAACCATCTGAAATTCAATTGTTTTTTTAGCACAGAGGGACACTGGCACAACCTTTGCTATAAAAACATTGTATCGTTAATTACGTAAAGGACAGTCGAACATGGGAAAAAAGGAAAGAAGAAGACATCCACGGGTTGATATAGATGACCCTATATCCTATTTGTGCGTCGATTCAGATGGCCAACAATTTGCTCAGAATATGGGAATTGCGCGCAATGTGAGCCAAAGCGGAATATTCATAGAGACCTTCTGTATGATTGAGACTGAATACATCATTTTGGCCTTTGCCGACCTGGAAAGCAACATTACTGAGATTAAGGGAAAGGTTGTTTACAGCAAAAAAAATGGCTCCGGCACGTTCAAGACCGGAATCAGCTTTAAAGGAGAGCATATAGAAAATATAAAATTTATTGAAAAATTAATAAAATACCACCACTATAAAAAAGAAAATTCACGCCTAATCGTTTCGGGACCCAACCGGGTCCAAACTACCTTATAATCACGATTTTCAGCATGCCATTGAGAAAAGAATCCGGATCAAGAGGACCAGATTATTGAACACGCGATAAACTACCATCCTGACACTCTCGCCATATTCAATACCTCATACGCCAGGGACAGGTTTTCAACATAAAGTCTAAAAAATTTCTTTTTCCCGCCGCCTTTGACTATCTCTATTTCAAGCTCTTCTACTTCCGGAGACTTGAAAGACTGCATCATTACTAAAAGTGTCTTGCGCTCGTGTCCATGCAATGTTACCCAGCCCGATATTTCATCCGCCCAACTGTAAGGGCTCCGTCCAAGAACCGCCATAATAAACACTCATACACTTTCTTTATTACTGGAACATTGTGCATGCATAAAATGTAAAAAGTTATTTTAGCATACACAGTGAAACAAAACAAAAAAATTTTATCTCCTGTTTTTTCGATATGTTATGTGAATAACAAAATTCTCCGTAAAGCATCAATTCTTACATTACGCACGTTGTTTATTAAGCATCGTTCGGAACAAAAATTTAAATTCGATTGAGGGCTTCAGCGATCAACCATCCTCTAGTGTAAGTTCGTGTGTCAGGTCAATGCAGCCGACCACGCTCTGGGCGCCAGGGCAGAGGGTGATGTAATTGTCCAACGCCTCTGTGGCGTCCTGCTGCTTTTCTTGCGGCACTTTCAGGTGATAATGGACATGGATACGGGTAATTTTCAGCACCCCGTCCACATCTTCTATATCTCCGGTAACCATTGCCCTGTATCTGTCCTGAAAGGTTCTTATCTTTTTTCCGGCCAGCACCGCGGCCAGTGTTCCCATCATTCAGCCGCCCACTGCACCGACAATGTGATCCAGCGTCGCGGCGTGTTCCTCCTCGGGATCCACGCCATAAAAATCCTTTATACCGCCATGCACCCCGTAGTAGACCGGCTCGTTGAAGCCCTCAATCTCGGCCTTGCGGGTCGGACCGTTTTTCCTGGTGATGGTGATATTCGATCTGTGAACAACGTTTCCCATGGTAACCTCCTTTCTAAGTACTCTAATTCTTAATTACAGTAACCTATTATTGGAATTTTTTTTAACCACAGAGACCACCAGCCGTCGCTGAAGCTATGGCACGGCAGGCTGAGCACACAGAGAAAAAATTAAAAATTATTTTGTTCACCCCTGCGGTCCCCGGCCCGCCACGCGAGTTACAAAGCGAGGCCCCGTCGAGTCGGGACAGGCCGGGCGGGGCTGTATTTTGATCAACATTTATAATTTGTCTAATACGTCATCGTAATTGCGAATACAAGAACTAAGGGAAGGGAAGTTGGGGGGATTTCAATAAAAACAGAGCACCTTAAGTCAAGGTACCCTGTTTTTTTAAATGGGCGGGTTA
>DAOVBC010000203.1 GCA_030670715.1 Deltaproteobacteria bacterium
CTTCCGCGTGTTCTTCTGCGTTGTTACCGGCTTCGGTGGCGGCAACCCGGATCGGGGATTTTTGGTCCGCAACATGGTCGGATTGGTGATCCGAAACCGCACTATGATCAGACGCCCATGCCGAAATCGAAAGTGCAAAGAATGCCAGTATACAAATGGTTACCTGCTTCAAATTCAACCTCATCTGTCTCGTTCCTCGCTGTAGACTGTCTCCGGGCTATAGTGGTTGTCAAAAAAACGTTCCGATCTTTCAACGTTTTTTTCTACAACCACTTATACCGCAATTCCGTATTTCGGAACATAATTATGGAAAGCGGTATAATTTACTAAATCTTTTCCATACAATAAAAATTGAACTGCCGACAACAAGAAAATGAGATTCATTTGCTGAAATCTATTTTAATCTAATAAACCGGGGCTTCGGCAACGGCCCCTCTATTTCCTGTAACCTGTTCCGGGTGGTGCGTGTTCACGGGGTGCGTTTCCCCGTGAACACGTACCCCGGGTGATACGGAATAGGACTTATTGCCAATTAGATCGAACTTTCATTGACAATGGGAAAATAATTAATTATTTTTAAAAGTTTAATACTATAATCCGATCAACCCGGAACCAAAACCAAAAATTGTAATTAAAGGGGGGTTACAATCAAGGTCGTTCGTACAGTCAAAGAAATGCAGCTCCAGGCTGAAGTGCTGCGCCGCGACGGCAGGCGCATTGCTTTTGTACCGACCATGGGGTTTTTCCACGAGGGGCACCTTTCCCTGATGCGCATCGGGCGCCGGGAGGCTGATGTGCTTGTAGTGAGCATATTTGTTAATCCCGCGCAATTCGGTCCCGAAGAAGATTTTGATACGTATCCCCGCAGCTTTGAAAAAGATCTTGAACTTTCTCGCAGGGAAGGCGTGGATCTGGCATTCACACCGGATAAGCCGCAACTTTATCCGGATGGCTATCAGACTTACGTAAATCTTGAAAATCTGCCGAACCATCTATGCGGGCTTTCACGGCCGGTGTTTTTTACCGGAGTGGCCACAGTGGTTGCCAAGCTTTTTAATATCGTCAGACCGCACATTGCCGTATTTGGCGAAAAGGATTATCAGCAGCTCCTGGTTATCCGTCGGATGGTTCAGGATCTGGATTTTGACATTGAAATCATCGGCGCTCCGATTGTCAGAGAACCCGATGGTCTGGCAATGAGTTCGCGCAATAATTACCTGACAGCGCAGCAACGACCCGCCGCGCTGTCACTTTACAAATCACTGAATAGGGCCAGGGCTCTGGTGGAAAGCGGTATCCATGATTCGGTCCGGATCCTGAAAGAAGTCGAAAGGATCATACTGGCGTATCCCGACACCGAAATCGACTATCTGGCGCTATGTGATCTTAAATCCCTTGAAGATGTCAAAAATATCGACAGGCCGGTTCTTATGGCATTAGCTGTCAAGGTTGGAAGCACTCGCCTGATCGATAACATGGTACTTGACCCGAAGTGCTAATATATTCACGTACTAAAGGAGACGCTTTATGAGCAATGAACAATTCTTTTTTACATCTGAATCCGTTACCGAAGGACACCCGGACAAGGTAGCCGACAGCATATCCGACTCTATCCTCGATGCCATAATGGCCCAGGACAAAGGCTGCCGCGTGGCCTGTGAGACTCTGGTGACCACCGGCCTGGCGTTTATTTCAGGTGAAATCACTACAAATTGCTACGTTGACATGCCCAAGGTGGTCAGAGACACCATCCGGGATATCGGATATCATTCTTCACAGATGGGATTCGACTACCAGACCTGTTCGGTAATTACCAGCATCGACCGGCAATCACCGGATATCGCCCAGGGGGTCAACGTCGAGGACGGGCTTTTCAAAGAGCAGGGTGCCGGTGACCAGGGACTGATGTTCGGCTACGCCAGCGATGAAACAGCGGAATTGATGCCCATGCCGATTATGTATGCCCACAACCTGTGCCGTCGCCTGACCAAAGTTCGCAAAAACGGCTCCCTTGACTTTTTGCGGCCGGACGGTAAATCTCAGGTCACCATCGAATATGAAAACGGTACACCGAAACGCGTGGACACGGTGGTCATCGCGGCCCAGCACAAACCGGACGTCACCTATGAAGATCTCAGAGAGGCGATCATCGAGGAAGTGATCAAAAATGTGATTCCGCTGGATATGGTCGACGGTGATACCCGCTACTTTATCAATGCCACCGGAAAATTCGTCATCGGTGGTCCCATGGGCGACTGCGGCTTAACCGGCCGCAAGATTATTGTCGACACCTACGGCGGGCAGGGAAGTCACGGCGGCGGGTGTTTTTCTGGCAAAGATCCGTCAAAAGTGGACCGTAGCGCCTCATACATGGCCAGACATATCGCTAAAAATGTTGTGGCCGCCGGTCTGGCCAAAAAATGTGAAATCCAGCTCGCCTATGCCATCGGTGTGGCGCAACCGGTATCTATTCTGGTCGATCTGATGGGCACCGGTGTCATTCCGAAAAAAAGAGTCAAAGAAATTGTCAATGAAATTTTTGATTTGCGACCGGCGGCGATTATTGATTATCTTGACCTTCTGCGCCCTATTTATCGCAAAACAGCCGCCTACGGTCACTTTGGCCGCAACGAACCTGAATTTACCTGGGAGTTGACAAACCAGGCTGAAAAAATGCGTGAAATGGCCGGATTATAAATAAAGGAGAAATCCCATGTCCTTACCCCAGATAAAAGAAGTGAAAGGATTACTGCAGCTTGATCTTTCACTCCCTTACAAAGTAGCCGATATTTCACAGGCAGATCTTGGCAATAAAGAAATGATGCTGTCGGAAAATGAAATGCCGGGATTGATGGCGGTGCGTGAGAGATACGGCTCCCGAAAGCCGCTGAAGGGAATGAAAATAACGGGAAGCCTGCATATGACCATCCAGACAGCCATGCTCATCGAAACACTGAAGGAACTCGGAGCGGACATTCGCTGGGCTTCGTGTAACATTTTCTCCACCCAGGACCACGCGGCGGCGGCCATCGCTAAAAACGGCTCGGCCGCGGTGTTTGCCTGGAAGGGGGAAACGCTGGAGGAATACTGGTGGTGTACCGAGCAGGCACTCACCTGGCCTGATGGCAGCGGTCCGAACTTGATTGTCGACGACGGCGGCGATGCCACGCTTTTTGTCCATGAAGGCGTAAACATTGAAAAGAACCCGGCGCTTCTGGATGAGGCTTATGAAGGCCGCGACATGCAGTGCCTGATCGAACGTCTGAAAAACGGCTATCAGCGGAGCCCGCAGCACTGGACGGAGGTTGCAGCCAAGATTCGCGGGGTGTCCGAAGAGACGACCACCGGCGTTCACCGGCTGTATCACCTGGCCTCAAACGGAGAGTTGCTGTTTCCTGCCATCAACGTCAACGATTCGGTCACCAAATCCAAATTTGACAATCTTTACGGCTGCCGTGAATCCCTGGCTGACGGTATCAAGCGGGCCACCGATACCATGATTGCCGGAAAGATTATCGTGGTTTGCGGTTACGGAGACGTTGGCAAAGGGTGTGTCCAGTCGATGCGCGGATTCGGTGCACGGGTGCTTGTCACGGAAATCGATCCTATCTGTGCACTTCAGGCAGCCATGGAGGGATTTGAAGTGACAACCTTGGAAGAAGCAGCGCCGCAGGGCGACATATTTGTGACAGCCACCGGATGTATCGATGTGATTGCCGGCGTTCACATGGAACAAATGAAAGACGAAGCCGTTATCTGCAACATCGGCCACTTTGACAACGAAATCGAAATGACATACCTGGAAAATAATCCGGAATGCAAGAAATTGCCGATCAAACCACAGGTCGACAAATGGACACTTAAATCAGGCCGATCAGTGATTGTTCTGGCAGAGGGCAGGCTGGTTAATCTGGGTTGCGCCACCGGCCATGCCAGTTTTGTGATGAGCAACAGCTTTACCAACCAGTGCCTGGCCCAGATCAAACTGGCAACCGATGATCTGGATCGGCAGGTGTACACCCTCCCCAAGGAACTGGATGAAGAAGTGGCGCGCCTGCACATCGGCAAACTGGGCGTGAAACTTACAACACTCTCACAGCAGCAGGCGGATTATCTGGGAGTCCCGGTGGAAGGACCGTTTAAGCCGGATTATTACAAGTACTAAGGCAGGGACGCACTTACTAAAAGAGCAGATTAGTCTGTTGAATTAACCGGTTAATAATCGATACGAGATATTGGATACTGGATTCTCGATACTGGATAATAAAATCGTGTTACGATTTTATGAAACGCGGCTACGCCGCTCAGTTTTCCGAAAGGCTAAAATTCCTATCCCCGTAGCAAGACTTGTCGACGAGCTCAAGTCGAGTCGCTACGGGGAATTCAAATTTAAAAAGGATTCATTCCTTGATCCGGCATCCTGCATCCAGAATCCGGTATCATTATAGCACCAACCCGAAATTAGGCACCCGTAAAACCAGATCGACCCCATGACCCAGTTTCAAGTATCCAGTATCTTTTCCACAATGCTCCAAATCGCCATTGAGAAAATGGAGTCTCGCGTTTGGAACTCAATCTCCATCGCCGAGTACAATAACCACTCGACACTCTTTTAAAAACAGCAGATGCTCGGATGACTTCCTCAGTTTGGCGGCATCCGAGTTGCTGATGACAATGTCGCACCGGGCGGGCCCCTCCGTTTTCAGGCCCTTTACCGTCAGGGGGTGATAACCCACGCGGGTATCTTTCTCAGCTGCCCGAATATCTGTCACGTAACCGCTCATGCCCTTCTGAATTGCGTATTCACGGCTCACAAAAGCGGTACCGTAAACAACCTGACCATTTTCATCCAGAATCATGGGCGCCATGGCGGGTTTGGCACCGATCCCCCTTGCATCCACCACCAAGCCGCTAAATATTTCTGGGCCCGGCCCCTCCAACGGTGTTTTTTTCCCGGGAAGCACTTTCGTAATTGATTCGACTTGCTTGATTTCCCGGGGAAGAACCAGTTGGGCGAAACCACCATAAAATTGAAACCGCAGATGGACCTCTAACGCTCCGTCCGGCCCGGATTTCCTCTTTTTTTCGACTTCCCGGGTCGCATATACCATCTCACGCG
>DAOVBC010000239.1 GCA_030670715.1 Deltaproteobacteria bacterium
GTTCATCGGTGAGTTCGACACTCTCTTCTCTTGGGGCACACGATGTGATTCCAATAATCAGTGCCATGACGATAATGCCTAATTTGCTTTGTGTTGCTTTCATAATCTAATCTCCATTTTAATAAAATATTGGTTAATAAAATATGGGAACTATTCAGGTTTAGGAGTTCCCGGTTCATGCGTTACTCTCCGAGAATACCTTTTGCCAGGCTGTAATACTGAATCCCGGCCCTGCTCTTTTTATTATGGTAAATGACCGGCTTGCGCATTATTTGCGACTCCTTAATTTTCGTATCGTACTCTATAATTGTATTAAAGGTTCTGCCGTCATATATTTGTTTCAATTTAGTTCGTATCAATTCTGATACAACAACGTTATTTTCGTACATCGTAAATAATATTTTATAATCGATATCAGGATTGGTTTTTTCTTTGACAAGTTGAATGATCTTGATTATCCGCTCCACTCCGCATGTCGCCAGATATTCACACTGGCAGGGGATGATTGCAAGGTCGGCAGCCGTCAAGGCGTTTATGGTGAAAAATTCAATCGATGGTGGCGTATCTATCAATATATAATCATATTGATCTTTAATGGTATTGAGTTCGAGTTTTAAAATCTGCTCATAATTAGCTGCATTAAAGTATTTCTTGTTTAACAAAACCATGTTTTTACATGAGGGCAACAATGAAAGGTTCGGATACCGGGTTTTGATGAGGATTTCGGCCAAATCCTTTTTGCCGGAATGCATTATCTCGTAAAAAGATTCCGTATTCCTGTACCCCAGGCAAACCGTTAAATTTGACTGGGCGTCAAAATCAACCAGCAAAACCCGTTTATTAAGTAGAGCCAGGGATACGCCAAGGTTTAGACATGTGGATGTTTTTGCCACGCCTCCCTTTTGATTAGTGATAACGATCGTCTTCGCTGGAGTTCGATTTTCTGTTTTCGCATCCCCTTCGTTAAAAACCGGATTTTCTCCAGGTGAAGCAAACCGCGGTTCCTGGACAGCTCCCGCCGATTCCGCATCCGGTTTATTGAGGCCTGCTTTTTGTTCAGATGCCTGGTTTGTGCCGGGCCTGGATACGGAAAAGACACAATGGCATCTGGAGCACCTGACCCTGATGCTCTGATTTTTTATAAGATTTTCATCCAGGTTGAAACTGGATACACAATTTTCACATGTTACAATCATGGCAACACCTTCTT
Organism: Deltaproteobacteria bacterium; assembly: GCA_030670715.1. Taxonomy (GTDB): domain Bacteria; phylum Desulfobacterota; class Desulfobacteria; order Desulfobacterales; family SG8-13; genus DAOVBC01. Next base: position 1,211 of record DAOVBC010000239.1, read on the forward strand.
TTGCTTTAACCTAAAGTTATTTCCTAAACCGGCCTGCTCATTATCGACTCTATGGTCCGGGGCAGTTTTTTTTCATTCACAACGATATCCACCTTTCCGCTTTGTATAGCGTGGTGCGTCAGGTTGGGATAAACACAGCATTCGGTCTCCTGAGCGAGGGTTACGCCACCTTCACTTTTTATTTTTCCAAAACCATCGGTCCCGTCATCCCCAAGTCCTGTCAGCAATAAACCGATGGCATCGTGGCGATAGGTCTCGGCTGCCGAAGAAAAAAGTACATTCAAAGGTCCCTCACTACCGTTATGGCTCTTCAAACAGGTTTCTCCGTCAGGGTTCAGATCCATGCGGAATTTGGCTTTATTGGAGCTGATATAGCAGGTTCCAGGCTTAAGAATAGTATCATCCCGTGCAACCTCCACCTTCCAGGGTACCAGCATATCGAATCTTTCCACAAAAGAAGAAATAATTTGAGGTGAGATTTCCTGCACTACGACAACCGCAGCCGGCAGCGCCGGTGAAAGGCTCGAAATCAGGCGGATGATCGTATTAGGTCCGGTCAGGTTTGTTCCCACTGCAAGAATATAATCCAAAGAGCGATACCCGTATTGATCTGATAATTGATTATCGGCATTTGATTTTGTAAGCTTTACCCGGCGCAGGTTTTCAAGATTCACTGAATGTGCGATTTTAATCCGGTCGATTACATGCTGCTTTTCTTTGCCGATATCCTTGGAAATGGCGCCGGATGGCTTTGGAACAAAATCCACGACGCCGAGCCGCAGGGCGTCGAATGTAATGGCCCCGTCACCGAATAGAGAGCTTAAGACCACAATGGGTACCGGTGATTCGATCATGATGTGTCTTATGGCCGTCAACCCGTCCATCACCGGCATATCGATATCCAGGGTGATGACATCGGGACGCAGCTTTTTTATTTTACTCAGCCCCTCTTTACCGTCTTTCGCGGTATCCAGAACTTGAATATCGGGATCCTCTTCCAGAATATCGGTTACGGCTTTGCGCATGAACAAGGCGTCGTCCACCACCAGCACTTTTATTTTTTTTTCCATATTATTATTACTTACAAATTCGAGTCTGATTTTAAGAATACTTCCCCAGAACACTTCCAACGACGACTTCGGTAAAAACGGCCAACAATGCCTTCGCAGATCCAGGAGCGAACTCGCTCCTGACACCTGACACCTGAAACCAAAGAGGCTGCCACAAGAAATACCATAGAGCCAATTATGTTAATTGAAGAAGATGAGAGGATCTGCACCCTATTCTTTTCCCCCCAGGATCTGTTCCACGATTTCCTTCGTACCGGCCTCGCTGTCCACCAGCCCGGCCTGAAAGGCTTTTTCCAGCGGGCCCGGGACCATACAGGAATGCAGCGGCTGAGCGATGATTCGACCATTTTTTTCTTTGATACCTCGCAACCCCTCAAGGTCGCCTACATCGGCTCCGGACAGTAGCACTACCTGGACAGGGCCGCTGAATGAATCGCAGACAGAATGCAGGAAACCGTCAAAATGATTATTCGTTTGACTTCCTGCCCCAATAGTATTTTCAATACTCACATTATAGTCGCCCTGCACGGCATTAAGCCTCAAAGAAGCGTTATTCGTGCCTATATAACATTGCCCCCCAAACAAAGAGGCATTCTTTCCCACAGGCAAAACGGTCGAGGTGCTTCTTTGGTTAAGATAATCCGACAGGGGGGTTACGAACTCAGACGGCATATCATGCAGAGCAAAAATTCCGACCTGTGTATCATGGCGTAAAAGATGGAACGTATTCACCAGTTCATTAAATCCGCCGGCCCCCGAACTGATTACCACCAATTGTTCGCAGGACAACAGGTCTTTTGAGCTGTTGGGCGGCTTCGTTATCACCTTTGGATCTTTCCCCCGCTTGAAGCCGCTGATTCTGGCCCCGGCGACAGTTCGTATTTTTTCAACTATCTTCAGATGCCGTACCGCCATATCCTCGGTTTTCTCTGGTTTGTTGATAAAATCCACCGCTCCTAGACGTAAAAAGTCAAAAATATTCTTCTGGGACCGGCTTCCGATGCTGCTTATTATAATCACCGGGCAGGGATTTTTTATCATTATATGCTTTAATGTCGTGCTGCCGTTCATAACCGGCATATTCACGTCGAGTGTAATAATGTCCGGTTTCAGATCATCCATTTTTTTTAAGGCTTCTTCACCATTTTGTGCGGTCCCGACGACTGTGACATCACCCTCGGCGGTGAGGATATTTGTCAGGATTTTGCACATCATGGGGGAATCGTCCACAATGAGCACCCGTATGTTGTGAATCTTTGCAACCGCAACAACATCGTTGGAATCTTTTTGCATGTCGTTTTCAGTGCCGGTTTCCTCATCCTCCGTCAACATGGCCTCATCTCTCATATCAGCCTTGTGCGCTGCCTCCAGAATAAGGTACTGATAGCTCTTTTTAATTGTCGGTTCAGAGACCGGAACACTGCTTAGTGTCTCGAAACTTCCGCTCTCCCATAACAGGATCTCGTAAAAGGCTTCTTCCCCGGTTATATCCCCGCAAACAGCATGAACGATCTCCCCGTCTTCAATTACGATGGTTCCTTTCTGAGAGCCCTGCACGACGCTGACAGCCATGCTGGTCGCGGACAGGCAGCACATCTGAATCAGGTCCGACAGTTGAATGTTTTTCAAAGTGCCGGCAAACCCGTCATCTTTGGCAGTGATCTGCTCCCGCACCATCTGTAACAGATGAGCTGTCTTGAACGGTTTTTCAAGGTAACCGAGACAATTGCTCTTTTGAACCTCCCGTCGTATATCTTCAGTGCCTTGGCCGGTCATGAGTATTACTTTGACACCGGGGTGATGGGCCCTTATTTCGGCTAAAAGATGCAGACCGGAGATACCCGGCATCTTAATATCTGAAACAACCAGCAAAACGTTCTCACGGGATAAAATCTCCAGGGCCTCCCTGCCGTTCGATGCGGTCAGCAATCCGTAGTGCTCATGGTCATCGGCCATGGCATCTGATAAAAGTCTGAGTATTGCCGGATCATCATCTACGATTAGAACTTTTTGAGTGTTGTCTTCCATACCTGCCTTTTAAACTCCACCCGTTGTTTTCCGCCCTTTTATCCCGCTTCAGTTAGCGGGGCTCAGCGGTAAAGCAATAAAATGATTCTTTGCGTACTTTGCGTCTAATCAGGATTAACAGGTGTCAGGTGTCAGAAACGCGA
>DAOVBC010000232.1 GCA_030670715.1 Deltaproteobacteria bacterium
AAAAAAAAGGATGGCCATGACTGGGACAGAAAGAATCTGGCGCGGCTGCGTTCTCTCATCCATCAGGAATGATGCCGCAGGTGCGCATCCGCCCGCTTCTACAAAAACCTATAACTCAAGTTTCACATCCATGATCGAGACCGGGGTTTTAATTATAAAAGCGTCAATTCGTACTTCGCATTGAAGGTGTGAATTGGACGGGCCATGTCATTTTCTTCCAGGCAATATGAATTCTTTGCCCCGCGGGAGTGACCCAATATTTGGGATGAAGCGAAATGGTTGCTGAGCTCAATAAAGCCGTGCATCCATCCCAAATATCGGGTCTCTACGGGAAGAAGTGGGATTAAGCAACATATCGCCTTCCAGAAAAAAACATGGCCCGCCCAATTCACATCTAATTTCACAGACAATACGCCTAATGAGCGGTTCGATTACAGGTTACGGGTGCGAAACTCGGGTTATAAATACAACCCACCAATATCACTGCATATTCCGAAAGGCCTCAGATTAGAAAAACTGAAATGAGCTTGATTATTTTTTCGATACATTTTAAAATTACCCTTGTATGCGCTAAATAATGGAGAACTTATATAGGGTTTCATCTGTCTATACTAACCTGGGTAATTCGGGTTTATGAACAGGAGGCAGCAGGTTGGTGGTTAAATACCGCATGATTTTTCTGTGTTTCGCAGCCGCATTCCTGTGGAACTGCGGCTACGTCGAAATGGTCGGCCACGAGATGAAAAAATCGTTCTCTTCCATCGGTTCTCAGGGATCGGCCATTGCCAGTGACCCGCAATCGGACCCTGACAGTGTGTTGATGGGAAAAATAACCGGCGGTTCACCGGCGGACGGACCGCTTACGGTGGTTGCCTGTTCCAAACAGTTCTCAACCGGCAAGAACACGCAGACCATGCAACTGGCCGCCTACATCATGCTGCCGGAGCCGGGCGCCTACACTTTGTTTGTTACTGCAGGCCGGTACAACCTCTTCGCATTTATCGACTCAAACCGAAACTTTATTCTGGAGCAAAACGAATGGGTCGGTCAATACGGAAATCCGGACCTGGTTTCGGTAAAGGCCGATCAGGTGATCGGGAATCTGGACATTGAAATAAGCGCAACCACAAAGAAACGATTTGATTTTCCGATTTCGCTGCAGAAACTTCCCCTTAAGGAAACAAACAAAAGCGCGCTTGAAAACGGCGGTGTTATTCAGCTGGATGATGAAATATTCTTAATAAATTACGGAACAATGGGGCTCTGGCGCCCCGATGAGTTTATCAAAAAACTCGGGATCGACGTTTATGCCCCGGACCGGTACGACCCTGATAAAATACCGGTGCTGTTCGTGCATGGTGCCGGCGGCACTCCCAGAGACTGGTTGTATCTCGTGAAAAGGGTCGACCGGCAGTACTTTCAGCCCTGGTTTTATTATTACCCGTCGGGAGTGAGGTTAACAACGGTATCTGATTTGCTTTATCAAAAAATACAACACCTGCATGAAACATATCGATTTGATCGTTTGTACATCGTGGCTCACAGCATGGGGGGCCTGGTAGCACGCTCGTTTATCAATCGCTGCGGCACGGATAACACCTGCGATTTTCTCCGTGTGTTTATTTCCATTTCTACCCCCTGGGGCGGCGAAAAATCCGCCAACCTGGGCGTTAAAAGCGCTCCCGTTTACGTAGCCAGCTGGGAAGACCTTGCCACCGGCAGCAGATTTCTGGAGGATCTGTATCAAAATAAAATGCCGCCTCAGCTAAAATTTTATATTTTCTTCAGCTACGGGGGTAACAGGCGAATCCACTGGGCAGCCAATGACGGGACCGTAACCCTTCCAAGTCAGCTCGACCCCAGGGCCAAATCGGATGCAACCAGGATAGACGGTTTCTATGAAGATCACACAGGTATTCTTCACTGTGCAGAATCCGGAGAAAAATTCGAACAGATACTTGCTTCGGAACGTATTGCAACCGGCACCATGACTGCAAGAGCACCGCAACTTGGAACCGCGGCAATGCCCCCGGTTAAAGGCGGGACAAAAACCATCAGTTACAGCGACGGGTCCGTGCAAAAGACAACCGAGCCTGTCGACGATCAACTGCCGCCGGAGGCAAATAAATATATCACCATGTTAAAGTCGAAAGATAGTGCCCGACAAAGAGAGGCCGCCCGGCGCATTTATAAAAAACGGCTAAAATCCCCCGAACTGTTTGATGCGGCCGAGGTGGAGCTAAAAAAGGGTTATCTGGTTAATCTAAATGATAGCGGCCATATCGACGCGATGGCCTGGATGTGCACCCTGCTCGGGGCTTCAGGGCAGGTGCGTTACCGCGCTACGCTGGAAACTGTCGCCCGGGAGACACCGAATGCAAAAATAAGAAACCGCGCCCTGCGGAGCATGAAGAAGCTTAGATAGTAAATGACCGAAAACCCTGGTTTTTCGGTCAGAAATTCGAAATCCGAAACACGAAATACGAAACAATAACCAAAGCACGAATGTTCAAATGACAAAAACGTCTTAGTTCCAATGACTTAGTGCTCTAATTCGTAAATACGGTGACGTATTATTGTTACTATTTTTTCACCACAGAGACCACAGAGCACACAGAGAAAAATAAAAATTATTTTGTTTACCTCTGTGTTCTCTGTGGTGAAGCTGTATTTTGGTCAGCATTTATGATTTCATTATCTTATATGTTATCGTAATTACGAATACATGTACTAAGTCATTGAAATGACCGGACACGCAGCCACCGGAGTGAATCGGGGAGACGCACCCCGTGAACACGTACAAAGAAGGTCCTTCTCCGCGGCCTCTGCATCTCCAACGGGTCTTTTTCCCGGGACGGGCGGGCGGTACTGAAACAGCCTTTGAAAGGCTGAATTACGCTTGACAAAAAAGATTATACCTACTAACTGTACTCTTTTTGGTGCACAAATAATCACAGACCGAATATATACGATCAACTCGAAAAACCCAATGAAGGATGAAAGGAGATCAGAGCACATGTCTAATTTAATTCCCCCCCATGGCGGAAAAGGTCTGACCATCTGCCTGCTTGAAGGTGCGGCACTGGACGAAGAAAAGAAAAAGGCGGAAGGCCTCAAGAAAGTCCCGGTCTCTCCACGTGTCAAAGGCGACTTGATCATGATCGGTATCGGCGGTTTCAGCCCGCTGACCGGGTTTATGACCAAAGCGGACTGGCAAGGCGTCTGTGATAAGTTCTTAACGGCAGACGGCACATTCTGGCCCGTTCCGGTCACTCTGGATGTTACCAAGGAAGATGCTGAGGGCATCGGTGAAGGTGATGAAATTGCTCTGTATGATCCTGAAGGTGATGAAATCATGGCCACCATGAAGGTCACTGAAAAATGGGCCTTGACCGCTGATGAAAAAAAATTTGAGTGTGAAAAAGTCTTCATGGGCGAAGGCACACCGACCACCGAAGAATTCTGGAAAATTGCCGAGGAAGATCACCCCGGCGTCCAGATGGTCATGGAACAAAAAGAAGTCAACCTGGCCGGACCGGTAAAAGTCCTCAGCGAAGGCGAATACCCCACCAAATATGCCGGCATCTATCATCGTCCGGAGGAATCCCGCAAGATCTTTGAAGAAAAAGGCTGGAGCGAGGTCGCTGCCCTGCAGCTCAGAAATCCCATGCACCGCTCCCATGAATATCTTTGCAAGATCGCGGTGGAAGTCTGCGACGGCGTTTACATCCATTCCCTGGTGGGTAATCTCAAGCCGGGCGACATTCCGGCCGACGTTCGGGTAGAATGTATTGACGCCCTGGTGAAAAACTACTTTGTCGACGCCAATGTCGTCCAGGGCGGATATCCGCTGGATATGCGCTATGCCGGTCCCAGAGAGGGCCTGCTGCATTCTGTCTTCCGGCAGAACTACGGATGTTCCCGCATGATCATCGGCCGTGACCATGCCGGCGTGGGTGACTTCTACGGCATGTTCGAAGCCCAGACCATTTTTGACAAGATCCCTGTGCCGGAAGAACCCGGCAAAGCTCTGGCCTGTATCCCCCTGAAAATCGACTGGACCTTTTACTGCTTCAAGTGTGACGGCATGGCCTCAATGAGGACCTGCCCCCATGGCAAAGATGACCGGGTGCTGCTGTCGGGAACCATGCTGCGCAAAATGCTTTCGGAAGGCGATGAGTTGCCGGATCACTTCGGCCGGGATGAAGTTATTGCAATTCTGCGGAATTACTATGAAGGACTCACGGAAAAAGTGGAAATCAAAACGCACAAGGCGGCAACGGGAGACTAGATTCGCTTGATTTAAAAACACTGGGGGGTGACCCGTTGAGGGCATCCCCTTTTTTATTTTATAAATTTCTGTTCTACCGGTATTTGAAATTTAGCGTTGCGAGTTAAGAGTTGCGTGTTGGGGGGTAAAGCAAGTATGAAATTTATTTTACGTTTAAAAAAACATTTTCAGTTGACCCGCTCTCCAATGTTTTACTACTTGTTTTGTTAGTCAGTTGGCTGTTGTTGTGAAGCGGAGCAAAAGCAAAGGTTTCAGAACTGTTAATTGCAAAAT
>DAOVBC010000317.1 GCA_030670715.1 Deltaproteobacteria bacterium
CAGAGATCACAGAGCCCACAGAGAAAAAAACAAATCTATTCATCCTATATTCCGACTTGACCGGGATAGATTTTCAAATGCCCGCCGGAAATCTTCACCTCGTTGGGCGTAATTGTCATACATATCAAAGCTGGCGCAGGCCGGAGACAGCAGAACGACATCTCCTGGGGCTGCAACTGCCTTCCCACCGGTCACCGCCGCTTCCATCGATTCTGCTGCTGTGATGGAAGTCAGGTGACCGAGCGACTCGCAAATTTCGTTTGTGGCCTCCCCGATGGCGATAATCTGCTTCACCTGCTTTAATATCGGACTTTTCAGAGCCCGGAAGTTGCCGCCTTTGTTTCTGCCCCCCAGAATCAGAATCACCGGTTCGCTGAAGCAATCCAGAGCACCCGCAACGGCCGCTACATTTGTCGCCTTGGAATCATTGAAATACCGTACATCTGCAATGGTGCCGACATATTCCAGACGATGGGGCAGCCCCGGAAATGTGTCCAAGGCTGTTTTGACCCCGGCGAATGTGCCGCCGCCGGACAGTGCTGCAAGGGCTGCCGCCGCTGCATTTTCAATGTTGAGATTCCCGGGCATGAGGATTTGTGAACGATTGATGATTCCAACCGGGTCCCCGGCACTTACCGTTTTCGGCTCCAGGCCGCCGTTTGGTCTCAAAACGGTGCCCGGCTGAAAGACGATATTCTCGCCGGTGATAACGGCGCCTTCAATTTTTTCTCCGGAATCGGCGGCTTGTACATTCACAAAACTGAGCCTGCGGCTTTTAAGGTTCTTTGTAAGTTTTTTGATCAACGGGTCTGCCCCGTTCAGGATCGCGATGTCGTCCCGTGTCTGGTTTTGGAATACCCGAACTTTTGATCGGGCATAAGCATCGAAATCGGGATAGCGGTCCAGATGATCCTCCGCAATATTTAACAGCACGGCCACTTTGGGCCGAAATGTTTCGATGGTATCGAGCTGGAAGCTGCTGATTTCAGCCACCACCAGCCGGGCTTTTTTATCCCCGTCGATGTAACCGATTAGCGGTGATCCGATATTGCCGCCCACAAATACCTCCAGGCCTGATTGCGTCAGCATCTCGCCGACCAGGCTGGTGGTTGTCGTCTTGCCGTTAGTGCCGGTAATGGCTATGATCGGTTCTTTAATAAACCGGCAGGCCAGCTCCACTTCTCCCAGCACGGGAATCCCGCACTCCCGGGCGGCGGCAACCGGAGCAATCGTGTGCGGCACGCCGGGACTTATAAGTACCAGGTCGGCTGTTTCAAAACTTTTCTGGCGATGTTCGCCGAGCTCCAGATGGATGTCTCTCTGACGCATTTCATGAACATCGGACCCCAGCTCCTCTGCGCGTGCCGCATCGGTGACCGTAACATCTGCCCCCCTGTTTTTTAAAAAAACGGCGGCGGCGCTGCCGGTGGCCCCGAGACCGACGACCAGCACTTTTTTACGGTACAAATTCATGGTTGTATTAGTTTAACTGGTCTAATTGGTTTTATTGGTTCAGCGACTCGATCCTTCTTAACCAGTTGAACCAATCAAACCATTCGAACAAATTGAACCTGATTCTATCTTAGTTTAAGCGTACTCATGGCAATCAAAGCCATGGCAATGGCAATAATCCAGAATCGAACAATCACTTTCGGTTCGGCCCATCCTTTTAATTCAAAATGATGATGCAGCGGCGCCATCCGGAAAATACGGCGTCCCTTGGTGACCTTGAAAAAACCGACCTGAAAGATAACCGAAAGCGCTTCGATAACAAAAAGCCCGCCGACGATAACCAGTAAAATCTCCTGTTTGGTAATCACCGCAATGGTTCCAAGGGCGCCGCCCAGAGGCAGAGAGCCCACATCTCCCATAAAAATCTGGGCCGGATAAGCGTTAAACCACAGAAAACCGAGGCCGGCACCGGCCAGGGCACCGCAAAATATGGCTGTTTCTCCACTGGTGGCCACATAATGAATCTGCAGATAGTCAGCGAATTTTATATGGCCGGCCACGTAAGCAAAAAACATGTAAGTGACTGCGGCAATTATAACCGGCCCGATGGCAAGACCGTCCAATCCGTCGGTGAGGTTAACCGCATTTGAGGTGCCGACGATGACCAGCATGGCGAAAATAACGTATCCCCAGCCAAGATCGGGGGATATATTTTTAAAGAACGGAATGGTTACCCGGGTGTCAAAGTCGGACTGCGTGCAAACCAGAATGCCGGCGATGATGGCAAAAAGCATCTGCAAGAGGAACTTGCCGCGGACGGTCAGCCCTTTGTTGCGCTTTTTTACCTGCATCAGGTAATCGTCGATAAATCCGATGGTGGCAAAACTTACGGTAATCAAAAGCAGAATCCAGACATAAAAATTGGTCAGGTTGGCCCACAGAAGGGTGGACACAATGATAGCCGAGATGATCAGGGTGCCGCCCATAGTCGGGGTACCCGCTTTTTTGTGATGAGTTTCCGGTCCGTCTTCTTGAATATACTGTCCGATCTGCATTTCACCGAGTTTGCGAATCATCCAGGGCCCCAGGACAAAGCAGATTAAAAAAGCCGTCAGGCTGGCATAAATCGTCCGGAAGGTAATGTAGCGGAAGACGTTAAATGCCGATATTGTTG
>DAOVBC010000104.1 GCA_030670715.1 Deltaproteobacteria bacterium
CGCTTTCTGTATTGATGGTAGCGCTCAAAGTCGAAGCGAAGGAAAAATAAATTACCTAAAGTAAAAGAAATGCCTAAAATGCCTAAAATAGGAAGCTCAAAGCTGAAGGCTGAAAGCTGAAAGACGATAGCTCATAGCTCATAAGATAAAAGCTCGAACAGCACAAAAATAAATCAGAGGGTTGAGTCCGTTGAGCCCGTAACTCGCAACCCGCAACTCGTAACCCAAATAACTCAATAAACCCAACAAACCCAACAAACCCAATAAACCGGTTTCGTCGGACAACTTGACATAAGGGGTCTTACATATTATTTTATCTTGATATGCTATTCAATATTTTCAACATGTTAGCCCGGATATCCAATGACGTATTCGGGAAGGCTGTTAACCTGGATATTTCATGAAATGTTCAGGTTAAAGTACACGCAGTGAGGTAAAAGAGTATGGCAGAGGATTACTACCGGGTGCTCGGAGTAAGTAAGAGTGCTTCCGATGAAGAAATTAAAAAAGCCTATCGGAAACTCGCGATGAAACATCATCCCGATCACACTCAAGGGGATAAATCCGCTGAAGAAAAATTTAAAAAGATCAGTGAAGCCTATGCCGTATTGAGCGACAAAGAAAAACGAAAACAATACGACACGTTCGGTTCCGAAGGCTTCAGTCAGAGATTTTCACAGGAGGACATCTTCAGGGGGTTTGACTTTAATGATATATTGAAAGAGTTTGGTTTTGGTAGACGGGGTGGCGGTATGCGGTTTTCCTTTGGTTCCGGGAGCCCGTTTGGTACCGGTTCACCCTTCGGGTCTTACGGGGGGCAGCAGGCGCAGCAGGTTAAAGGATCCGATCTGGTATATGAATTGGCGCTCTCCCTGCAGGAAGTAATTACCGGGACCAGTAAAATAGTCAGTTTTGAGCATAAGGGTCATACTGAGAAGATAACGGTCAAAATCCCGAAAGGAATGACCACAGGTAAAAAACTGCGCCTGGCAGGGAAAGGAGAACCGAGTCCATACGGCGGGCCGCCGGGGGATCTTTATATACAGACCAAAGTGGTGACCGATCCTGTGTACAGCGTTGATAAGAACGATTTGATGACTACCCGGGTAATAAAGCTAAGTGAGGCCCTTCAGGGAACGAACATCACTATTCCAACTCCAGACAAAAAGGAGTTGAATCTTAAAATTCCTCCCGGTACCCGGCATGGTACGAGGATGCGGCTTGCTGGACACGGAATACCGGACATGAAGGGAAAGAAGCGCGGCGACCTGTTCGTTATTATTCATATCAACATTCCAAAGCGGTTGAACAAAGAGCAGAAGAATTTAATCGAAGAACTTGCCCGGACAGGACTGTAGCTGTCTTTGGTATTGGAAATCTGGTTGTTCAGGCCGGGATACAAATACTTTGCCCGGCAGAGAGCAGAGCACACTTACTGCGACAGGATCGTCCCGCTTTCAGCGGGACTAGAGGAGCACTCCGCGCAGTTCCTTGCGCTTTGTTTGAGGAGCGCTTCGCCCTTGATGGGCTCCGCTTGAGGCACAAAAAATACATGCTCTTGGTTTATTTTTCTTCAAGGCCGAAGGCCGACTCGGCGCGCCGAAGCCGTACGCAGGCGGGTCCTCTAGTTCGCCGAAGGTGAACGATCCTCAAAGCCAGCGGGCCGCTCATTCATCAGGGTATAACCTGATGAAGTACCGCAAACCGCCTTTATGATAGATCAGCACCAATCTGCCGGATCCGAATTATTACTAATTATTGACAAAAACTGCCATTTTGTGTAATACTTATTAGTGGTTATATAGCGTCGGCGGGTTTGCCGACATTGAAAGGAACCGGAAGCTGTTTAGATGACATATGCCTGATCTTACCCCTGTCTTGCTGAAAGAAGAGATTGACGAGGCGGTTGCGAAACTCGCACATAGAATTTCAACAGATTTTGAAAATCATCAACTCGTTCTGGTAGGGGTCCTGAAAGGGGCATTCATCTTTCTCGCAGATCTTATCAGACATCTCACCATCCCGGTGAAAGTTGATTTCGTGCGCATTGCCAGCTACGGTTCCGAAACTTCAACCTCGGGAACCATTCGCCTGACGAAAAATTTAGAAATAGACATAAAAAATAAGGATGTTTTGATAATAGAAGACATCATCGATACAGGCCTGTCTTTGACCTATCTCGTTGATCATCTCAAATCCTTTAAACCGAAGACAGTTCGAATTTGTACCTTGATTGATAAACGCGAGCGGCGGAAAATCGATATCCAAATTGATTACGTAGGCCATATCATAAAAAAGGGATTCCTGGTTGGGTACGGGCTTGATTATGCCGAGGAGTATCGGAATTTACCTGCAGTTTATGATCTGCAATTATAATCAGAGGGATTTACCATGATTTTAACATGCAAAGACTGTAATACAAGTTTCAGTTTTGACGAACGCCTTATTAACAAGTCCGGGTCAAAAGTCCGGTGTTCAAATTGTCAGAGCGTCTTTGTCGTCTATCCTCCGTCACCTTCTGATAGACCCGACACACTTTCCGATACCGAAGCAAAACCGGACGATGCGATATCCGCTGCCGGTGGCGCTGCGGGACTCGATGATCTGGATTTGGATGCAATAGAAAACTCGCTAGACCTGGATGTAGATGAAAGCCAGGCAGCTGAAGCAACCCCGGTGGCGGAAAGTTCGGATTTTGACTTTGATCTGGACCTGGAAGAAGACGTGGCCTCGGTAGCTGCACCCGATGTGGAATTTGAAGAGACTCAGGAACTGGACCTTTCCGATTTTGATATGGATGAAAAATCAAAACCCGAAGAGGCCGCTGTCGAAACAGCAGATGACCTCAGTTTTGACCTTGACCTGGACGCGGATACCGCAGATGAAGCACCGGCCCGGGATGAAGCCGGTGGCGAGAAATCGGACGATCTGGATTTTGATCTGGACTTTGATTTAGATACCGACGCCGGTGAAACTGCGCTGGAAGAGGAATCCGCTCCGATAGTCGAACCGGCTGAATCGGCAACAGATGATCTGGATTTTTCGCTTGACCTTGATGACGATGAAGCGGCTGCCGGCGCGGAGGACGATCTGGATTTTGATTTGGACCTGGAAACGGAGGAGGGCGCAGAGCCTGCACCGGACGCTGCCGAAACCGAAACTCCGGTAGCCGAGGAGGCGGATGACCTCGACTTCGACCTGGATCTGGATCTTGAGCCTGCAGCAGAAACGGAACCGGTTGAGGCGGAAAGCGACATTTCCGATGGACTGGATTTTGATTTGGACCTTGAATCGGAACCGGCAGGTATCTCCACTACAGATGCGGTCCCAGGTCTGGAAGAAACCGAAGAACTTGATCTGGCAGATCTGGAAGATATGATAGAGGTGGAAGAGGACACCGATATGGAAGGGGCCGCCGATCAAGCAGCGGATGATGTCGACCTTGATCTGGAACCGGTCGCTGAAGATGAAGGGGAAGAAGAAGCGCTCAGTTCCGAGCTGGAACTTGAGGAAACCGAGGAACTTGATTTAACCGGATTGGAAGATGCCCTTGAACTGGAAGAAGATACGCCGGCCGAGTCTTTTGAAGAAACAGACGAATTCGACCTGGATCTCGATTTAGGAACGGATACCGGTGAAACCGCTGCGGCTGAGCCTGTTGCGGGTTTAGATGGAGATGAGGGGGAATTCGACCTTTCCGGCTTGGATGATATGCTTGAAATTGAAGAGATAGCCGATGCTGAAGATTCTGAAGCACAGGAGGAGGACTTTGCTCTAGAGCTGGATGATGTGGACGGTGTAGCGGGGGCTGCAGCTGATGCCGCTGATGTTGAGCTGGAATTTGAAGCCGAGGACGATGAACCTGATAGTGGACCGGCTGCAGCGGGAAGTCAGGGCGAGGAGTTTGCCGAAGCATTTGACATGGGCACCCTGTCGGATGTGGAGGCGACGGTCGAAACCGGCGATGGAGAGGATTTCTTTGATGCCGAGGAAGAAGCGGCAGGGGTTGGTAAAAAACGGAAGAAAGCAGCTAAAAAAGGAATCGGCGGATTCTTTAAAATTTTGCTCGTTCTGGTTTTTCTGGTTGGCGGTGGTTATGGCGCTGTCACCTTAGCACCGTTTTTCGGAATTGACCTGATGGAGCAAGTCAAAAGCATCCCTTACGTCGGTGAATTTTTTGGACCAAAAGTTGATCAGGCCGGGAACCTGCGGATTACCGTGCTGGAGAAAAGGCTGGAAGGTTTCTTCCTGCAGAATTCGAAGCTTGGAACCCTTTACGTTGTTAAAGGGAGAGTGAAAAATAATTATGATCACCCCCGCAGTTTCATCAGCATTACCGGAAAGGTTTATTCAAAAGGGGCAAAACTGCGCCAGACAAAAACCGTCTACGCCGGCAACATACTCAACCGGAAGCAGTTGACCAATCTCAACCAGGGTGCCATAGAAAAACGCCTCAACAGACGCTCAGGTCAGAAACAATCGAATCTAAAAGTTCAAACAGGTAAGGTTATCCCGTTTATGATCGTATTTACCCGGGTGCCGAAAAACCTCGATGAGTATACCGTTCAGGTGGCGGGATCGGTTAAGGCCAAAAAATAATTGAGTGATAGTTTCGGCTTGACTAAGCTCTGAAGAGCTGTTACCTGAATATTTTCTATGAAACACCTCCCTGCGGTCGGTGTTCCATAGTAAATATGTAAATTTCAATTGATTATGATCTGATTTTATGTTTGTTTGAAAAATTTTTCAGCTTGCCAGTGTTTCATCATTAGTTGTGGCCGAAAGGCTATGATGGTTCATGAAAAATTCCGATCGCCGGTAACGGCCGGGTTCTTCGCGGAACTTTGGTGCCGCTAAAGGAACGAGCGGTACTCCCTTCTATTCATTTTGATCATTCGAATTTTGGCGATGTAGCTCAGACGGTTAGAGCATGCGGCTCATATCCGCAGTGTCCGGGGTTCGATTCCCTGCATCGCCACCAATCATAAAAGAATGCCTAAAATAAAAAAAACGGTTGAGTCGGTTGCGTCCGTTGAGTCGGTTGGGTCCGTTTAGTCCGTTTCTCGTAACTCGCAACCCGTAACCCAACAAACTCAATGAACTCAACGAACTCAATAAACGCAATGAACCCAATAAACCCAAGAAACCCAAACAACCCTTACTATTTTGGGGGAAATATGCTTTCCGCTTTGCTGTAGTGTAATCCGATGTCCCGGCGCAGATCCAGGCGATTACCTGCCTGGTCCTCCCGGGGGATCACTCTGATCTTTCCGTTGTCAAAGGCTGCCAGCAGCTTATTCCGCAACCTGTCGGCCACCTCCCCCGATCTATCGTTTTCCTTTACGGTGGCATTCGCATTCAGAAATGCCACCCGGGTGCCGTCCGACTTGAACACCTCATCTTCCCCGGAGTATGTCATGGCAGAGGGGATAACCTGAATTCCTTTTCTTTTCATATACTTGAGATCGATTTCCAGTGGTTCGCCTTTGGTGCAGGACCACGGATACCCTTTTTGACCGTCCGGCCCCCCGGGTCCGGTTACCAGTGCCGTGCATATGGCGATCTGCTCCGCCCGGACTTCCGGCTGCATTTCATCAAGCCGGCCTTCCGCGGTGGCTTCAATCAGGGCGCCAAGGTTTCGGATTCGCCGGGCCACCGGTTGGGCCTCGGGTTCCCCCGGACGTATATTGATTTCGGACACCCGGATCTGCGTGGGCAGCTTGTCACCGTTCAGAGATACAAAACAACCGGGATACAGAATGCAGGGCCGGAGAATGTTCATCTCTTTCATTGCATTTATCAGCGGCTTTGCAATGACATCGCCCGCCATCCGTATTAAATCAGGCGTTTCCATGGGATGGGGCGAGATGGCGCCCACACCGCCAGTGATCGGGTTGCTTTTGCTGGCGGGACCTTCAAAACGTTCCGGATAATCCATAGCAGTGGGTAAAATTTGAAAATTACCGTGTTTGTCAACGAATATGGTAAAGCTGATTTCAACCCCTGACATCAGGGATTCGACCAGCAGGGGCCATTTGGCCTTTTTACCGAACTGCTTGCGGTAAGCATCTTTATAGTCCCTGATCAGCGTATCGTACACTTCACGTATTTCCCATGAATTCAATATGATGCGAGCCCCTTTGCCGCCGGCACTGTATGGGTATTTTAAAACCGCTCCACCGAATTTTTCCAAGAGTTTCAGACAGGTACTCAAAATGGCATCATAATTCTGGGCATCGACTTCCACCCACGCAGGTGCAACGGGGATACCCGCTTTCTGACAGAGTGCTTTGCATTCTAATTTATCACCTTCGATGAAAGCCCCGGCCCGGCTCAAGCCGATAATTCGATCCCCAAAACCCGCTGCTTCCACGGTGTCCACCAACCCTTTGAACAGCAGTGCTTCAGGCATCGGCACGACATAATCAATTTCATCGTTTTCCATAGCCCGGATCAGACTTTCAGCATAATCCTGCACCGAGTTGCTGATAGTGGGAACAAATTCAACCGGCCAGTTCATCAACTGCACAAACTTTGGCATAGCCGGTGTTCCCCGCACCACGACACCCTGGAATGGGTCCGGATATATATCGCTTCTGGCCGTCGAAACAATGAGTGCTGAAAGAATCGTTCTGCCGTCTGTGCCGGCGAATGCAATTTTTTTCATCTTGAGAATCCTTTCAAAGGAGTAAGAAAAATCATTCCGGGCTATTAAGTGTTGCTCTGTATCAAATCAAGACGGGTAGGGTCAAATAGTAATTCGTTTAGATGAATAAGACTTGAAAACAGGGCACCAGATATAATACAATTTAGGAGCTTCACCCCAATTGGAATGCTGGAATAATGGAATAGTGGGCACGCAGTGAAGCTTTAGCGCTATAATGGGTTCTGGGATAATGCAACGTTGGGTTAATGTTAAAATTCGTGTTGACGATAAAATAAAAAATGGATAATATCCTTTTAAAAACCAGCATTCCATTATTCCAGCATTCCATTATTCCATGATCGATGCAAGAGCTCAGGCATCAAAAAATATCCTATATTTTCATTAAGTTGTAGAAATTCCGGGACGTATTATAACGCACCGATACTTTCGGTTCGAATAAAAGGATGAGAGACATATGATCCAGGGCTTTACCAAAATTGTAGAAGAACGGATTCGCAGGGCGCAGAAAAAAGGTGATTTTGAAAATTTGGAGGGCGCCGGCAAACCTTTGAAACTGAACGATGATCACAATAGTCCGGAAGAGCTCCGTCTGGCCTATAAGATTCTGAAAAATGCCGATATAATACCTCCGGAAATTGCTCTGAAAAACGAGATATTATGCACCGAAGACCTGCTGCAGGGCATGACGGATACCGCTGAAAAATACCGAACATTGAAAAAGCTGAACTTTATGATCATGAGACTGAACGACATGCGCAGTGGGTCTATTGAATTTGAAGTGCCTCAGCATTATTCCGACAAGCTGATCGACCGGCTGGAAACGTCGCATTCAAAGAGGGAAAATAACAAAACTACAGAGGCAATAAGTAAAATAAATGCCTAAAGTAAAACAAATGCCTAAAATGCACTAAATTGCCTAAAATGCCTAAAATTAAAA
>DAOVBC010000086.1 GCA_030670715.1 Deltaproteobacteria bacterium
TAATTCCGGTTCTCC
The DNA here is from genome assembly GCA_030670715.1 of Deltaproteobacteria bacterium. Taxonomy (GTDB): domain Bacteria; phylum Desulfobacterota; class Desulfobacteria; order Desulfobacterales; family SG8-13; genus DAOVBC01. Next base: position 16 of record DAOVBC010000086.1, read on the forward strand.
GTCTGCGGATCCGGGCTATGCCTTAGGTCTTGAGTCCATAGGGTTTGTTGGGTTAATTGGGTAACTTGGGTTTATTGAGTTTGTTGAGTTAATTGGGTTTATTGTGTTTGTTGGGTTAGCCCCGCAGGCGGGACTTTACGGCTTATAAAATAATTAAGGTGTTCAGCCGGCTCAACGGACACAACTGACGTAACCGACTCAACCGTTTTTCATTTTAGGCACTTTAGACATTTTAGGCATTTTTACAATTACTGTTCCGTATTGAATACGAGGTCATCGTCTTTGTCCAGATCGACGACTACTTTACCGCCTTTGGCCAGGCTTCCGAACAGGATTTCGTCGGAAAGCTTGTCCTTGATATCGGTTTGAATCAATCGACCCAGCGGTCGGGCGCCGTATGTTGGATCGTACCCCTTTTCGGCCAACCATTTCCGTACATCCGGCGTAATACTGAGACTCACCTTCTTATCCACAAGCTGTTCATTCACCTCACCGATAAACTTATCGACAATCTTTTCCATGATCTCGACAGTCAGCGAATGAAAATTAATGGTGGAATCGAGGCGGTTTCGGAATTCCGGGCTGAAGAACTTCTCGATTGCGAGCTTGCCTTTTGAGCCGGCGTTTTTATGGGCATCGCCGAAACCGATTGATCGGGCGCTCATTTCCCGTGATCCGGCGTTTGAGGTCATGATGATGGTGACGTTTCTGAAATCGGCCTTTTTTCCGTTGTTATCCGTCAGGGTGGCGTGATCCATCACCTGCAACAGTATGTTGAACAGGTCTGGATGGGCCTTTTCAATTTCATCCATCAGCAGAACACTATAAGGATGTTTGCGGACCCCATCGGTCAGGAGCCCGCCCTGTTCAAAGCCAATATAACCCGGAGGCGCACCGATTAAACGCGCCACGGCATGCTTTTCCATATATTCACTCATATCATAGCGCATAAACTCGACACCGAGGATGCGTGCCAGCTGCTGGGAGACCTCGGTTTTACCGACACCGGTCGGTCCGGTGAACAGGAAAGAACCGATCGGCCTGCCCGGTGTTCCAAGACCGGCCCTTGAGCGCTTGATGGCCATGACCAGCGACTTAATGGCCTCATCCTGACCGAACACAACCTTCAGCAGCTCGTCTTGGAGCAATTCCAGTTTCATTCGATCCGATGTAGACACGCTACGGGCGGGTATGCGAGCCATTTTGGCAACAATCTTTTCGATATCCGCCGGATTTATCTTTTTTCTGTGCGGCGATCCCTTGAGCCTGACAAAAGCGCCTGCCTCATCGATCACATCGATGGCCTTGTCGGGCAAATAGCGGTCATTCAAATATTTTGAACTGAGTTCCGTGGCCACTTTCAGGGCCGCATCCGTGTAAACAATGTCATGATGGTCTTCGTAACGAGATTTCAGCCCCTTTAAGATCTGAATCGTTTCTTTCACCGGTGGTTCGGTGATCTCGATCTTTTCGAACCGGCGTGTCAGGGCCCGGTCCTTTTCAAAATGGTTTTTGTACTCTTCGTAAGTGGACGATCCGATGCAGCGGATTTCTCCGGTAGAAAGCACCGGCTTGAGGATGTTGGACGCATCCATGGACCCGCTGCTGGTTGCACCGGCACCGACAATGGTGTGTATCTCATCGATAAACAGGATCGCCTTAGGCAACTTCTGAAGCGCCGCGATGACGCCTTTCAGACGCTGCTCGAAATCACCGCGGAACTTCGTGCCGGCCAGCATGCCGCCAAGATCAAGAGAAAATATGCGAACATCCTGGAGAATTTCCGGCACGGATCCATTGTTGATCTGTTGTGCCAGGCCCTCTGCCATGGCCGTTTTGCCCACACCGGGGTCGCCGACGAAAATCGGATTGTTTTTCCGCCTGCGGCACAGCACCTGCATGGTGCGCTCCATTTCGGTCTTCCGACCGATCAGAGGATCCAGCTTTCCCTCGGCCGCCATTTTTACAAGGTCGATGGTGAAAAGCTCAAGCGGATCACTCTTTTTCTTCTTCTGTTTTTTATCGGTCCTGGTAAAACCGCCCTCTCCTTCATCGAACGACGGCTTTGAAACCTCATGCGAAATGTAATTGAGCACATCCAGGCGGGTGATGCCTTCCTCCTGCAGAACATAGGCGGCGTGAGAGTCTTTTTCCAGAAAGATGGATGCCAGTATGTCGCTGACTTCAACTTCCTGTTTTTCAGCCGAACGAATATGATTGACAGCCCGCTGTATCACCCGCTGAAAGGCGATGGTCTGCTGCAGAACGTATTCGTTCCCTTCGGGAACACTTCCCATTTTCTCGCTGAAAAACTCTTCAAGGGCCTTATTCATGTCATCGATACTGCCGCCGCAGTTTTCAATGATTTCAATTCCAAGGCTGTCATAAAGAATGGCGAACAGAATGTGCTCGATACAGACGTACTCGTGACGTCTTTTTTTCGCTTCCCGTACCGCCAATCCCAGTGTTACACTAAGTTCTTTGCTGATCATGATTTATTCTCTCTCCATGGTGCATTTTAGCGGAAACCCATGCTCATTTGACAGGGTGTGAACAGTATCCACTTTGGTTTCGGCAATTTCATAAGTGTATACGCCGCAAAGTCCTACACCTGCAATGTGGACATTCAGCATGATGCGAGTCGCTTCTTCAGCCGATTTATGAAAAACCGATTTGAGAATTTCGACCACGAACTCCATCGTTGTATAATCATCATTAAGCAGCAACACCTTAAACAGTGGTGGTTCTGTTACATCCTCACGCGTTTCTGAAAGGACATCCCCTTCTGATTCAGGTTTATGGCCGCTCATCGGTATTTCCGGTATTCCTTTATTCCTATCCCCACAAAGAAAAACCTGCGGTTACGCCGCCACTTATCCGACTGTCAATTGAATTGATATCCGGGATTAAAAAAAATATAAGCATCGGAAACAACCCTTGTAAAGGGCTGTTTCCAATAATCTATTATACAGCATATCGATGATCGATCAAGCCGGGAAATTCTGCTGTATCTATGATATCATGACCTCCAGTTGGGAGTCCACAACCTTTTCCCTACCTGCCGCAGCACTTTTTGTATTTTTTACCGCTTCCGCAAGGGCAGGGTGCATTGCGACCGATTTTTTTACTGGCGCGCTTGACCGGTTTCTTTCGTTCAGGGGCCTCGGAACCCGAGAAGACCAGTTTTTGCTCTCTTGGCTGCCTGAGATCTTCCATCTCCTTGGGTTCAGCGATCTGGATTCTGTACAAAATCCCGAGCGTCTCCTCCTTGATTCTGGAGATCATATCCTGGAACATATCAAAACCTTCTTTTTTGTATACGATCAGCGGATTCTGCTGCGCATACCCCCTGAGGCCGATACCCTCCTTCAGATGATCCATGGAAAGCAGATGATCCTTCCAGAGACCGTCCACGGTCTGGAGCATGACGATCCGTTCCAGTTGGCGGAATTCCTCTTCACCAATTGCCTGTTCTCTTGCATTGTACACCTTGAGGACTTCGTCATAAACGAGCTGTCCCAGGCCGTCGCTGTTCAGACCGTCCAGGGTGTTTTCATCAAATGGCGGCAGGCGGAAATTAAACTGTTTGAATACCGCCTCATTGAGACCTTTAATATCCCATTCCTCCGCCGGTGCCCTCTCGTCGGCGAACGCGGCGGCGATCTCCCCGGCCTTTTCTTCAATCATTTCCTCGATCGAATCCTTCAAATTTTTACCGTAAAGCGCTTCGCGCCGCTGCCGGTAGATGACTTCCCTCTGTTGGTTCATGACATCATCATATTCGATCAACTGCTTGCGGATATCAAAGTTATGGCCTTCGACTTTTGTCTGGGCGTTTTCAATGGCCTTGCTGATCAGGTTGTGTTCGATGGGTTCGCCTTCCTGCATGCCAAGCTTCTCCATAATGCCGGTGATGCGCTCTCCACCGAAAATCCGCAGCAGATCGTCCTCGAGGGCAAGGTAAAATCGTGAGCTTCCCGGATCCCCCTGTCGGCCGGAGCGCCCCCTGAGCTGGTTGTCGATCCGCCGGCTTTCATGCCTTTCCGTTCCGAGGATATGGAGTCCGCCAAGATCCGTAACACCCTCGCCGAGCACAATATCGGTTCCGCGCCCTGCCATGTTGGTGGATATGGTTACCGAAGCTTTCTGCCCGGCCATGGCAATGATTTCAGCTTCCCCTTCATGGTTTTTGGCGTTCAGCACGGAGTGTTTGATCCCTCTTTTTTTAAGCCTCTTACTCAGTCGCTCAGAGACATCGATGGAAATGGTTCCCACCAGAACCGGCTGCTCTCTTTTGTGCAGTTCCACGATCTCATCGATTGCCGCTTCGTATTTTTCCTTTTTCGTCTTGTAAATGGCATCCGGATAATCTTTCCGGACCATCGGCATGTGGGTGGGAATAACCATAACATCCAGATTGTAAATCTTTTTAAACTCTGCGGCTTCCGTATCGGCCGTACCGGTCATGCCGGCGAGCTTATCGTACATCCTGAAATAATTCTGAAAAGTAATCGTGGCCAGGGTCTGGTTCTCATTTTCGATCTTGACATTTTCCTTGGCCTCCAGGGCCTGGTGCAACCCTTCGCTGTAACGGCGGCCGGGCATCAGCCGGCCGGTGAATTCGTCGACGATGATCACCCCCCCGTTTTTAACGATGTAGTCGACGTCCCGTTTAAACAGGGTGTGGGCTTTCAGCGCCTGGTTGATATGGTGCAAAAGTTCGATGTATTTGGGATCGTACAGATTGTCCACTTTCAGCAACTGCTCTGCCCGGGCAACGCCTTCTTCTGTCAGAGTTGCGCTGCGTGCTTTTTCATCGATCGTATATTCGCTGTTCTTTTTCAGTCGGGGAATAATGCTGTTGACGTGGTAGTAAAGATCGGTCGATTTTTCAGCGGGGCCGGAAATAATCAGCGGTGTTCGCGCCTCGTCGACGAGGATGCTGTCCACCTCGTCGACGATAGCAAAATTGAGATCAGCCTGAACCAGGGTGTCCCTGTCAAATTTCATATTATCTCTTAAATAATCAAAACCGAACTCATTATTGGTTCCGTATGTAATGTCGGCATTGTAGGCCGTTTTGCGCTCATGATCGTCCAGGCCGTGAACGATGGTTCCGACCTCAAGACCTAAAAACCTGTAAATATGGCCCATCCATTCGGTATCGCGCCGGGCCAGGTAATCATTGACGGTGATGATGTGAACGCCCTTTTCTGTCTGGGCGTTCAGGTATGCCGCAAGGGTGGCTACCAGCGTTTTTCCTTCACCGGTTTTCATCTCTGAAATTTTCCCCTGGTGAAGAACGATACCGCCGATGAGCTGCACATCAAAATGGCGCATGTTCAGCGTGCGCAGGGATGCCTCCCTTACAGTGGCAAACGCCTCGGGCAGGAGATCATCCAGAGGCTGGCCATTATCAAGGCGCACTTTAAACCTGCCGGTTTGCGCTTTCAGCTCCTCATCGCTTTTGCCCTGCATTTCAGGCTCAAGAGCATTTATTTGCTCTACAATCGGCTGTAGTTTTTTTAAATCCCGCTCATTTTTGCTTCCGAAAACTTTTGTTAAAAAGCTCATTTGTGGGAAATTCCTCCTGGCGAAACATTCGGGCTGAACCTGATAAATCAATATAATGTGGATGAACAACTTGGCAAGTTCAATTTCCGGTCAAACCTGCGTAACCCGGACAAATCGAAACTAAGAAAAGGTGATTATACCACAAAGGTGAAGTGTCTCAACAATAATTTTGCGGCCGGAAGATATAATAAAAAACCCCTCTTTGCCGAGGGGTATTTGTCTGCCGGGAGGATATTAAGTCTAGTTTAATTCAGGATATATTTTTCCGGGTTGACGGGTATTCCGTTCAGGTGAATTTCGTAGTGAACATGCGGTCCGGTGCTTCTTCCGGTATTGCCCATCAGCGCAATGGTGTCCCCTCTTTTGACAGCCTGACCGCGTTTTACCAGCATTTTGCTGAGGTGACCGAAACGGGTGACCATTCCGTGGCCATGGTCGATCATCACCATGTTGCCAAGAAGCCCCTTGGGTCCGGCGTATGAGATGATGCCATGAGCGGTTGCGATGATCGGTGAGCCTTTGCGGTTCGCTATATCCAGCCCCTTGTGGAACTCTCGTCGGCCGGTAAAAGGAGAAATACGGTAACCAAATCGTGAGGTTGTCCAGCCCTGGCACGGTCTGACGGCGGGCGTTGACGCCAGCAGATTCTGCTGGTCTTTTAGGAATTTAAACAGCGTTTCAAAGCCCTGGTTCTGGTTGATGGAAGCCATGTGCAGCTGATCAACCTGCTCGTGCATTTCCCGCAGTAAGCTGTTGTGTTTTTGTGTCAGCGGAATCTGGGTATCCAGGTCTTCGGGGATCGAGCCACCAACGCCGAAAAGACCGTCATGTTCATCGGTCTTTTCGATATTGGCAATAATACGAATCTTTTTCTCAAAATTGTTAAGTTCGACCAGCTTCCCTTTGAGGTCCCCAATCTCATCGGCAAAACCCTGGATCTGTTTCCGTTGCCGAATGATTTCATCGCCCTGGCTGGAGATTTTTACCGCATGATCCAGGCTATCAAACGATGTGACTTTCAGATGATAATAGTCATAGCCGAATATGCCGAGGGATATCAGGCAGACAACGGTAAAGATGCGTAAAAAGGCTGTGGAAATCGTCAGCTGTTTAATCGAAGAGCCGGAATTGCTCAGGACAACCAGAGAGATTTTTTTTCGCATGGCAAAAAGATCCTATGAAAATTCACAATATGATTGCGGTACCCTCGATTTTCAGATTCTATTATTCTTTAAAAATAACGTTCACACGCCCGGAAAAATGTCTGTTTTTATTTAAATACAATTCAAAAAATTATCAGCCCTTTTTCATTATCATTTCCAGAAACCACTGTCAAGCGTGTATTACTTTAGAATACCGAAACATTAATATCATTTATTACGGTATTGCGCTGTCGCTTGAGAAAAATCCCACAAAAAAACCCCTGGGCGATTCACCCAAAGGCTTCGATAATAAGCCTTCGGCAACCTGGCAGTCCTGGCCCTACGGCTTTAGACCCATGGTTTTGCGTCGCCGCCTTTCGGTGACTTTGCCTTTTCGAGCTAGTTCGCACTGCTATTTTATTATAAATCCGATCGTATTGTCAAGTGAAATGTCCAATTTATAAAGGAAATCTTAACATTTGGAAAGGAAGGCGGAAAAAATGTGTGCCTGTGTCCCGGATATATTTCAGGGGAGGAATGTTTATGTTCTTCCCCTGAAATACAAAACCAGTATCAGGCAATGCCCAGCTTAAACTTTAGGGCTCTCAGCGTGTTCTTCATGAGCATGGTGATGGTCATGGGCCCGACACCACCCGGCACCGGGGTAATGAAGCCGGCGATCTCCTTGGCCGCCTCAAAATCGACATCGCCCTTGAGAATGGCTATTTTTTTACCGGTCTTTTCGCTGATCTTTTCGCCGACCCGATTGACGCCAACATCGATGACACAGGCACCCGGTTTGATCCACTCCGGTTTTACCAGGTCAGGTACACCGGCGGCGACAATCAGGATATCAGCCCGCTGGCAGTGGAAGGCCAGGTCTTTGGTTCGGGTATGAACGATTGTTACGGTTGAATTGGCGCCCGGACCCTTCTGAAGCATCATGTTGGCAATCGGTTTGCCCACGATATTCGAGCGCCCCACCACGACCACCTCTGCGCCACTGGTCTCGACCCCGGCCCGCACGATCATTTCCTGGATACCGGCCGGTGTACAGGGTGGAAATTTCACTTCGTCGCCACCGATCATCAAACGTCCCACATTGACCGGATGGAAGCCGTCAACATCTTTGTCCGGATCGATGGCATTGAGCACTTTCTTTTCGTCAATATGCTTGGGAAGGGGAAGCTGTACAAGGATTCCATTGATGGAATCATCATTGTTATACTTGTCGATAAGGGCCAGAAGATCCGCTTCGGAGATATCTACCGGCGGACTGTCCTGAATCTCCTTGAATCCGACCCGGTGAGCCGTTTTGATTTTCAGCGTAACGTAGGATATGGAAGCCGGGTTTTCACCCACCAGAATGGTGACAAGCCCCGGAACAACCCCGTGCTTTTCCTTTATTTGAGCAACCTCTGCGGTAATTTCCTCCAGAATTTCTTCCCGGATCTCCGTCCCCTTGATTAGCTTTGCCGACATCATC
>DAOVBC010000084.1 GCA_030670715.1 Deltaproteobacteria bacterium
AGATTCAATACGACAAGAAAAAGATATCTGTTGGTTATATGTTCTCTGAAAAAGTCCAGGAGCTGCATCGGAATCATTTCATCAATCAAATAATTCGTCAGGCTCATGGCCGCCCCGAAGATGATCAGTACAGTGCCCACCAGAACCATGCTCTTTTTGATGATTTCCGGCAGTACTTTCAAGGTGATGTCTTTATAGATGACCACTTCGATGAACAGGACATAGACCACAGTGATGGCAGCTGCTTCGCTGACGGCAAATAAGCCGCTGTAAATCCCCCCCAGTACAATAATCGGCAGGGGCAGTTCCCAGCAGGATTCATACAAGGCGCCGAGGACCTGACCGATCCTAAACCGGGTCCTGGGGACGTTGGACTGCTGCGACCTGTAAACGCTGTAAATTGAGAGCAATACCAGGAGGAGAATTCCCGGAAGGATACCGGCGATAAAAAGCTGATCAATCCGGACTTTCCCGACAATGGCGTAAATAATCAGAGGAAGGCTCGGCGGGAAAAGAAGACCCAGAGTACCTGAGGTGGTCAGCAGGCCCAGGGAAAATTTTTCCGGATAGCTGCCCCTGATCATAGCCGGCAGCAGCAACCCGCCTATGGCAATGATGGTAAGACCGGTGGCACCGGTCAGGGCGGTGAACACGGCACAGGTGACAAGAGCAATGATCGAAAGACCGCCGGGCAGCCAGCCCAGCACCGCATCCGACAGCCGGATCAGGCGCCTGGGTGCGCCGCTTTCCGAAAGGAGATAACCTGCAAAGGTAAACAGGGGAATGGCCACCAGCATCGGCATGGTGGCCATGCGGTGCATCTCGATGATAGCCGCCGAAAGGTCGATTCCGCTGTCCAAAAATAGATACAGTGCCAGACTCGAGATAACGACAAAAACGGGGGCCCCGAACAGTAGTAAAAGAAGAATAATGGCGATGACGAGAAAAAGACTCATATCTCTCTGTTCGATTCAGGTATCGCGTCAGGATGAATAATAGCGGAGATTTCTTTAAAAGCACGAAGCGAGTATCGTAAAGCCATCAAGCCGCAGGTAACGGGTATGATGAGCTGCAGCTGCCAGGCCGGCAGCCCGAGGAAGGCGACTTGTTCCATTTGAAATTCATTGTGGACAAATTTTGCTGCTGCATAAGCCAGCAGACAGCAGACAGCGCATGAGAATAAATGGATGATCACCCGGTTAACGGTTTTACCGATGCCGGGCAGCAGGTTGGAAAATACATCAATATTAATGTGCTTTCCTTCCCGGGTGGCCACGGCAGCACCGATGAAGCAGACCCAGAGAACGAGATAACGTACAAGAGAATCGCCCCAGGGTATGCCGGTATCAAAAAAATTTCTTAGGACGATCTGTGAAAAGGCCATCAGAACCATCAAGCCCAACATGATCGCCAGAAGGATTTTTTCAATCCGTCCGATAAATTGATCGATGCGATTCCAGTTTTTCATTGCTTCTGCATCCTGCGATATGTATCAAGGTAACCGGACAGGCGGCTTAGAACATCGTCGGAAAATTTTCTGCTGCCCGGTTGCCGAATCGCATTTTGGGAAACTCGTTTGAATTCTTCTATTTGTTCTTTTGAAGGTTTAACGATCTTTACACCGTGTTTGGCCATCACTTTCAGCGCTTCCCGGTTTTCATTTCGAACCACTTCCTTTAATTTAACCATGTAGGCCGAGAAAGATTCCAGCAGTGCATCCTGAAAGCCTTTGGGCATTCGATCGAAAAAATCTTTTTTTAGAACGATTACGCCGGCAAGGTAGATCAGGGGGAAGTCGGTGATGTACTTGATCTTTCTAAACCACTGGAGGTCGATGGCACCGGCCGGAGGCACATAAACCACGTCCACCAGACCTGTTTGCAGCCCGACCATCACATCGGGAATTGAAAGAGGAATGCCGGTCACACCAGCCTCCTTAAAAATTGCCCGGGTCATGGGTGACTCTTCCCATATCCAGACTTTGGCTCTTCTAAGATCGTCAAACGTTACAATCGGTGTCATGGACATCAACCGGACAAAACCACCTTCCGACCAGCCCAGCAACACGTATCCATTACTTTCAAAACCCTTTTTAAAAAATTGATCCATTTTTTGGAGCACATGGTCCACCTCATTGTAGTTTTGAAAGAGAAACGGTACCTGAAAAACATCCATCTCTTTGAAAATGGAAGTCAGGTTCGAGGCGGTGAGTGCTGCGCCGTGTATCTGACCGATGTACATCTTTCTTATGATATCACCTTCATCACCCAGTATCCCTCCGGGATAGAGCCTAAAGCGGACCTTTTTGTCAGTTTTTTTCATAATGTCTGCATTTAGCTCGTTAAACACTTGCATCCAGGGGCTTCCTTCAGAAGCCAGAGTGGCTATTTTTATCACGAACTTTTGAGCCCCGAAGGCAGGAATAATCAGAAGCAGTACTATCAGCAGGCTAAATCCAATGATGGTACGATAGGCGACCGGCCTCATTTAAAATCTCCTTCTAAAAGTAACCTTCAGCATCTTTAAGCATCTCTTCGGCTTTTCGATGGGCGACACTGTTCATAAGGGTCAGATCGGGATCAATGTCGATGCGGGTTTTCAGCACGTCATTCAGGAGGGAGGTGAAAAGTTCACGGTCAAACTTTTTCATGGCATAATATCGGGCATAGTAAATTTTAGTCATTAAGAATTTATCCTCACCCAGTTCTATTGCTTTCAGAAAGTGCTCCCGGGCGATTTCTAAATTACCACCGGCTATTTTCGGCCGGGAGGCATACCATATGCCCATGAACAGGTGCGGCCCGCCATAGTAGAATGTTTCGTCAAGCTCCAGGGTCTTTTTCATCATCATTTCGACCCGGGGCAGTTCCGCCCGGGCTTCCATTGAAGCCAGGTTCAGGCCGATCCAGCTGCCCCAGCAGGCGGCAGACCAGAATAAGTACGGAACATCTGCTTTTTTCAGCTTGTTCAGCGCTTGTTGAAAATCATCGAAGGAGCTATCCACAGGCCGTTTAACACCTCTTAACTCCAGCGATTTCAAAGCGTAGCGTTTTGCTCTGCCGTACAATATCCTGGCATAGTCCTTATCATCGTCTTCGATAAAGGCGGATGCATAGGAAGAATAAGACTGTGCGGCTGCGAGCAGCAACCGTTGGTTATTCGGCCAGGCCTCGTTCATGCCGTCCATCAGCATAAGATAAGCCGGCATCCCTTCGCGCACCACTCTCAAGTCGGATTGTCTGCAGGTGGACTTTGTCACATCTTCCAGCAATTGGGCCGTCGCTCCGACGGTAAGTTTTTTGTTCGGGAAACATGCAGCGATCGGTAAAATGAGGAATAGTAGGAATAAAAGCCGTAATTTATCAGACAGGAAGGTCATGCTGTTTGCCTCAAACGCCTGCGAATCCGTATTGATGCCCTGTTGTAAATTTAGACTTTAGAGTTGAAAGGTGTGTCGGTCAGCAACTGTTTAAACTATATTGAAGCGTGTTGAATACGTCAAGAAAGAAAGACGCGGTTGAGGAGAAACTTAAAGTATGGTACAGAAAATTCAAATAAAGGCAGGAAATATCATCTCCATAAATTCCAGGACGATATAACCTGGTTCTAATCAAAGGAGGGTACAGATGGCACTGAAGATAACCTGGTACAGTCATGCGTGCTTTTTAATTGATACCGGTGACAGTAATTTGCTGATCGATCCGTTTTTGACCGACAACCCCCTGGCGCCGGTTCAGTCCGATTCGGTCGAAGCGGACTATATTCTCGTGTCTCACGGCCACGGTGACCATGTCGGCGATACCGTGCCGATTGCCAAACGAACCGGTGCCACCGTTATTACCAATTTTGAAATCCAGAACTGGTTTGTGGGGCAGGGCCTTGAAAATGTGCATCCCCAGCATATCGGCGGTGGGTTCGATTACCCGTGGGGACGGGTCAAATTGACGATTGCCCACCACGGATCGGCATTGCCGGACGGCAGTTACGGCGGCAATCCCTGCGGTTTCCTGTTTTATATTCAGGGCAAAAAGATCTATCATGCCTGTGATACGGGTCTGTTCGGTGACATGAAACTTATCGGGGAAGAGGGAATTGATCTGGCGATTTTGCCCATCGGTGACAATTTTACCATGGGGCCCGACGATGCACTGCGCGCGGTGAAATTGATCGAGCCGGCCCGGGTGGTGCCCATCCATTACAATACGTTTGATGTCATTCAGCAGGATCCGGATGCCTGGGCCAGGCGCGTTGAGAAGGAAACAGCGGCCAGGGTGACGGTGATGCAGCCGGGGGACTCGATCGAAATATAGCAAAATAACTAAAGTCCGACGCGGATCATCAATAGAAAAAATCCTATGACTAAAATTTAAACAAAAAAAATACCAGGGCGGAATCTGCAATATCATTGGTCATTGTTCTGCTGCTTCATCGCTTCAGGCAATTGTTGACCGTTCAAACGAAGCAGTACTGCCCATGAGGAGGTTTTATGCCACGAAAAACAACAGATAAACGTGTACCGGTCGGAAAGAAGATCAAAAAGGCCAGAACCCAGAAAAAAATCACTTTCGACCAGCTGGCGAACGAAACCGGTTTTTCAGTGGAATATCTAAGAGACATTGAATCCGGTGAGCAGATTCCTCCTGTTGGCGCTCTTTTGCAGATATCCCGGGCCCTGGAGCTTGATTCCGGGTATTTGCTCAGAGAACAGGAGTCTCAGTTAAAAAATCGCGTCAAAGCCTATACTAAAAGAACGGAGAATTATGCCTATACAACCCTGACACCCGGAGCAGAGAATAAACATCTCAAGGCGTTTAAAGTGACAGTCGATCCGCTTCAGGATCATAAAGGGGTAGGATACCAGCACGAGGGAGAAGAATTTGTATATGTGCTGTCCGGAAAACTGGAAATTATCGTCGGCGACCATGTGAACAAACTGAAAGCCGGTGATTCGCTTCATTTCAACTCCGGGATCCGGCACATGATGAAAAACACCGGTGAGGAAAAAGCCGAACTGCTGGTGGTCATATACGGACCGTAACCCTGATATTTTCCATGCGACACCTCCCTGCGGTCGGTGTCGTATAGAAAATATTTATTTAAAAAGGAAGTCGTTTATGTCGATACAGCTAACGGATGAACAGTTGATGATTCAGACCATGGTCAGGGATTTTGCGCGGGAAGTCATCACCCCGACAGCAGCCGAGCGAGACAAAACCAGGGAGTTTCCGATCGAAAATTTAAAACAACTGGGAGAGCTCGGGTTCATGGGAATGATGGTACCCCCGGAGTACAATGGCTCCGGGGCGGATACGATCAGTTACGTCCTGGCACTTTCTGAAGTCGCATACGCCTGTGCTTCAACGGCTGTTGTGATGTCGGTGCATAATTCGATTGTTTGTGAAAGTATTCTGCACTACGGCACGGAAGCGCAGAAGAAAAAGTATTTAAAGAAGCTGGCAACCTGTGAAATCATCGGGGCCTTTGCGCTCACCGAACCACAGGCCGGTTCTGATCCTGTCAGGCAACGCACGAAAGCCGTGCGTGACGGCGACGATTATATTTTAAACGGTACCAAACGCTTTATCACTACCGGCAAAAATGCCGGCCTGATCATCGTTACTGCCAAAACAGACGAAACGGCGCGACACAAAGGTATCAGTGCGTTTATCGTGAATCAGGGAACTGCCGGACTTACCGTGGGGAACCTGGAGGACAAAATGGGTCTGCGGGCATCCGATACAGTGGACCTGATTTTCGAAGATTGCCGCATACCTGCTGAAGACATGCTGGGGGCGGAGGGCGAAGGATTCAGGATCGCCATGACGGGGCTGGACGGTGGTCGCATCGGCATTGCCGCACAATCGGTGGGCGTTGCCCGGGCCGCTTTTGATGCGGCGGTTCAGTATACCAAAGAAAGGGAACAATTCGGCCGGCTGATTTCTAAATTCCAGGGACTGCGCTGGATCATTGCCGATATGGCCATGGATATAGAGGCCGGTCGCCAGCTCATGCTCTCTGCTGCGGCAATGAAAGACAGGGGCGAAAACTACACAATGCAGGCATCAATCGCCAAGCTGTTTACATCTGAAATGGTCAACCGTATAACCGCAAAAGCAGTTCAGATGCACGGCGGTTACGGCTTTATCAAGGAATACCCGGTGGAACGCTTCTATCGGGACGCCCGGGTTTTTACCATTTATGAGGGTACTTCAGAAATCCAGCGCATCGTGATCTCCAACCATATTCTTAAGGACAAGCGCAGCCCTTAACCCGGATTCGAAACCCTTGTTTCTTAACTGCAAAGATTCTTGCCATCACCCCGGATGTCATAGGATACCCTTTCGTACCGATTATTCTGGATAGGAACAAATATCATGAAAAAATTATCCCTAAAAACCCAGTTTCGATTAGGGACCGGTCTCATCCTTTTTCTGGTTTGTTTGAGCGTTGCACTGCTCGAGTACAGATACCAGAAAAAACAGGTTGAGCAGGATGTATACAAAGAAACAGAAATTTATATCGCTGCCGTAGAGGCCACCCGAACATACGTAAAAGACGTACTCAGACCTCAGATGTATGAAATAGTGCCCGAGGGTCATTTTGTGGTTGAGGCCATGTCAACATCCTTTGTGGGGCGGGAGATTATGGGACGTGTCCAGGAGCGGTTTCAAAATTTCATATACAAACGGGCATCTCCATTCCCAATAAATTCCGTAAACAAGGCCGATCGTTATGAATCGGATATGATCAAAAAATTTAATGAAGATCGCGGTGTGCGTGAATGGTCCGGGGTCATTCGTAAAGACGATCGGTCCTATTATGCCCGCTTCAGGGCGATATATGCTGAAGCCGATTGCCTTCGATGCCATGGGGATCCGCGGGACGTCCCCAGGACCATTGTAGAAAAATACGGTTATAAAGGAGAAAGTTACGAGGATCGCATCGGGGAGGCTATTGCTGTTGACTCGATATACATTCCGGTTGATTTTGCCCTGGCGAAAATAAAAAAGAATGCCTGGACTACCTTCATCGTGGGGGGCGCACTTCTTTTCTTCATAACCCTGCTTTTTTACACCCTCTTTAATCATACAGTGACAATGGAACTGCAAGGATTGCTGACCACTTTTCAAAGCATTACCAATAGAAATATAGAATCAGAAACTGCAGATGACAACCCGGTAGAAAACCTTCCAGACGAAATCGGGCAGTTGAAATCGGCGTTTGAGAGGGTGGCCGTTGGTTTAAAAAATACGCATAGAGACCTGCAAGAGTCGGAAGCCAAGTTCCGGCGCCTGTTTGAAGCCTCCAGGGACCCTATTTTCATATGGGATATGGACAAAAAAAATGTGGACATCAACGCGGCCGGCCTGAAAATGTTCGGATTCAAGGACCGAAGCGAGGCGCTGTCTATAGAGACGATAGATCAGCTTTTTTGGGATGCCCGGGACGGGTCCCGCATTTTTAAGATTATCCGGAAAAAAGGATTTGTCAAAGAATACGATGTTTCAATGGTCAATCGCTGGGGGGAGCGTCTGGATGTTCTGGTAACGGCAAACCTCCTCAAAGACGAAAACGGCAAAGCGGATGGCGTTCAAGGTATTCTGCGGGACGTTACGGCGAAGAAAAAACTCGAAAAACATCTGGCTCAAACTGAAAAGCTGGCGTCCATTGGGCAGCTTGCCTCCGGCATTGCCCACGAAATTAATAATCCCCTGGGGGTGATCCTGTGCTACGCGGATCTCATAGAAAAGAGCGTGGAAGGGGGGTCCCATATAAAGTCCGACCTGGAAAAAATTAGAAAACATACTTTGAGCTGCACCCGGATTGTCGAGGATTTGTTGAATTTTGCACGGGTGTCTGAGACAAAAAAGACGAAAACCGATATACATGAAGGCATTGAAGAGATCCTGTCTATTCTGGAACAGCAAATGTCCAGGCGGCGAATCTCCGTCTGCCGCAATTATGGCGCAAACATTCCCCGGGTCACTATCGACACCGATAAGATGAAGCAGGTGTACATGAATCTGCTGATGAATGCAGAACAGTCCATTAACGGGGGAGGGGAAATCACCATCGACACCGCTTTTAACATTGAAGAGCGTACTATCGAGATCAAAATTTCAGATACCGGTTCGGGAATAAGCCCGGAGAAAATCGAGTCGATTTTTGATCCGTTTTTCACAACTAAAAAAACCGGTAAGGGCACCGGGCTGGGACTGTCCGTAAGCTATGGAATCGTCAGGGATCACAACGGTGAACTCAGGGTTGAAAGCACGGTTGGAAAAGGAAGTGTTTTTGCCATCATATTGCCGGCAGGCTAGTGTACTGTC
>DAOVBC010000016.1 GCA_030670715.1 Deltaproteobacteria bacterium
CCTGTCAGTACGGCGGCGGTGTTAAGAAAGAGGATGGTTCGGTGGTCGGCTGGCGGGAAACCGAATCGATTGACCCGAAGCTGAGAAAGCATCTTTTCGCGGTGAAACAGGACATAAAACTGCTGGACAGAGAGATCGTAAAAACCGCCATCGACTGGGCCCTGGCCCGGGTTATCCAGAAGCACCAATTAAAACCCGAAGACATCAACTGGTACCTGCCGCATTATTCTTCGGGCTACTTCCGTGAAAAATTCTATGACCGAATGACGGAGATCGGCTTTGAGATCCCCTATGAAAAATGGTTCACCAACCTGCCCACCAAAGGCAATACTGCCAGCGCCGCCATTTATATTATCATAGAAGAGATTTTTAAATCCGACCGACTAAAAGAAGGTCAAAAACTGTTTTGCTTTATTCCAGAAAGCGGACGCTTCTCCCACTGTTACATGATGCTGACCGTCGTGTAAAACGGTAATTTCATCAAAGTAATAATCCGACCCCTGAAAAGTTCGAGCGACATCTTTAATCCGGATAATCCCTAATGGGAGATAGGTTGTTTGGATGGTATCACTTCCGTTATGCCGCGTTGGCGCGGTTTACAACGTATTGAGCAAGAGACCCCAGTGATTGAAAAACATTGCGGTCGGTGACACGGATGCCGTATTTTCTTTGAATTGCCACTGCTATCTCAACAGCGTCCAGGGAATCCAGTCCGAAAGATGAGTCAGGTCCGAAAAGTACAGCATCCGGAGGCAGTTCTTTCGGTATTTCTTCGGTAATGTTGCAGGTCTCTACAATCAGATCTATCAGTTCTTGATACATTTCAGTCATATGATGCCCTACATTCCTTTTCGTATGCGGGAAAAAAAGAAAACCCACGAAATAATCATTGTTGCGGTAAAAAACAGCAGCAGAGAAATTACTTCCGGCAGAATGGTTACCAGATTTCCACCACGCACAAAGATGTCGAGAAACGCATCGAGGCCCCACTGCAGGGGAGAAAAGATGCTTATTTTCTGCATCATTTTCGGCATGGCATAAATCGGGACCATGATACCGCCTATAGCTGCAGCAATCACGATGGAAATCGGTCCGAACATGGAGGCCTGCTCATAGGTTTTTGCAAATGTTCCCAGCAGTATCCCGTAACCGGTTGCCGCCAGGGTGGCGCTGAGCACTATAATTATCAGAGCCGTACTCTCCGAGCCGAGTTCCAGCTGAGGAGTACCCAGCAGTGGCAAAAGAAATATGCCGATCAGAAGGATGAGAAAAAACTGCGCCAGGCATACCAGAACATAGGCGGCAACCTTGCCGGCGATCAGGGTCAGGTGAGAAACCGGCATGGTCAGCAGGCGTGCCAGTGTTCCGTCGTGGCGTTCTTTTATCAGCGCACCGGCCATGGGTACGACGATAAAGAAGATACCGAACAGCGCCCACGCCGGAACATTTTGCTGCACCGAGGTCGGTGTTTTTTGAAAGGCTTTACGTGAGGTTGAACTTTCCTTGACCTGCATCAGGGGCTTGCCGTCGATATCCAGCTTTAATTCAGGGAGTGTATCGTTGATGCCCTCCGAAGCAAAAGACCCCAGGGTCGCATCGATCTCCTTCTGAATCTTTTGAGGCAGGATTTCGGAAAAGACCTTCAGCTTTTCATTGACTTCCGTAACGAGAATAACGCTGTTGAGGGCATTCATTACAGCCGAACGAAAGGTCCCCCGCACGGCCGGATCAAAGTAGACGATTAAATCCGGTATGGCGGTGTTTTTATCAAATGCGGCATTTTCCATCGAAAGGGATTTGTAAGCCAGTTGCCGGGTCCGCCTGCGAATCGCATCGGTAAATCCTTCCGGAATAATAATACCGAATTGAAAGTCACCCCGGTTAATCGCCTCTATTGCATCCTGTTCATCAATTTCGGCAGCGGTTATTTTTTTTATGAGCTCAAGCCTGCCCGCCTCTCTTAGCTTATCTTCAATATTTTTCCCCAGCGTCTGTCCGTCCAGATCCACGAACAACACCCGCGTGCCGGTTTCTCCCATTATCTTGAGAATGTTTTCCTGGACAAGTGAGATGACCACAACCAGAACGGCCGGCATAACAAATAGCACCAGCAGTCCGGCCTTATCGCGCCAGAGAAGCAGGAGCTCCTTATGTATCGTGGCACCGAGTTTTTTCATATGGTTTTAGCTCGATTGGATTTTTACTGCCCTGATATCGATACCGTAATACCCAATAAAACCAATTCAATGGATTGAACGAACTAAACGTTTGTGGTCAATCTCTCAGCTGCTTTCCGGTTAAGGATAGAAACAGCTCTCCCAGACTGGAACAACCGGGTGCTCGGCGGATCAGTTCCTGCGGAGATCCTCCGGCGATAATGCGACCCCCGTCGATGATGGCAACCGTCGTACAGAGTTGTTCTGCTTCCTCCATGTAATGGGTCGAGTAAATCATGGTGGTTCCCGCCTCTTTTAACCGTATTAATTTTTCCAGGATCAGATTGCGCGACTGGGCATCGATTCCGACCGTCGGTTCGTCAAGAAAAAGCAGCTGCGGGTTGTGCAGCAATCCCGCTGCCAGATTGGCACGTCGTTTCATGCCACCGGAATATGTGGCCACCAGCTGATCGGCTTTATCCACCAGCCCTACCATTTCAAGGCACTCATGAATCCTTTTCCGGAGGCGGCGACCGCCGAGTCCGTAAACGCGACCGAAAAACAAAAGGTTCTCCCGGGCCGTAAGGCTGGAATAAAGAGCGATTTCCTGCGGCACAAGCCCGATAAACCGTCGCACACGGTTTGGATGTTTAACCGCATCAATACCGCAGATGGTAACCCTGCCCTCATCCGGCCTTAAAAGGGTACTCAAAATGGAAATGGTCGTCGTTTTGCCAGCACCGTTGGGGCCGAGAAGGCCGAATATTTCCCCTGTGTGAATCGTTATATCGCATCTGTCAAGAGCGGGATGCTCCCCCCCTCGATATATCTTTACCAGACCGTCGGCAGCAAGAACTTGGCCGGCCTTTCCTTTCCTTAAATCCTCATTTTGGCTGTTCGCCGGTGGATTCATATCAGCTAGCGAGGGCATACAGGTCACGGAATATGCTTTCTTCCAGTTCGGCACAATTGCGCACGATTTCAGCCATGGCATTGTACGATTCATCTTCAGAAGCACGCCCTTTGCAGTTCCGGGCCCCCATAACGGCAAAATCTCGCCACCGATCTCCGGTTTGCGTCAATCTGTTTGAAATATCCAACAGACGGGCCTCCCCCAGGATACCAGCGGCTTCCTGCAGGAATGCGGCATACATAAAACGGAAGCCGCCGCCGCCGGTTCCAATCTCTTCCTGCATGCGAACGACCTGCCCGAGGTAGAGCAGGGCCTTTTCTTTACCGAGCCTGTCGGGCCAGAACTCAAGCTGGTTGGCCAGAAAGCGGATGCCGCGAACCCCGATGATCGGCAGCGGGCTTTTCAGCATTGTCCGGCAAACCCCCTTAATCCCTTTAACGATTGCATCCGCGAAATCCATCTGTGCAGGAAACTTGATAAGATAATACATTTTACCTTTGGGTGCCAGCGCACCTTTGGCGAAACGCGCTTTCATCAAATCTTTTCGCGATATCACAACCGGGTCGGCAAAGATCGGGTCGCTGACAAAATACTCATCTCCATCTTTTCCATAAACGATCAGGTTGTGCATATTAAAATGAAATCTGTAAGCCTCGGGAAAATAAGGCAGCCAGTAACCGCCGGTCTGGCAGCCGACCGGTATGCCCCGGGCAAGCGTTCGGTCAAGTGCATCCATGGCTTTTTCCGGGTTTCTGAATCTGTTCCGTTTTATTTTGATTCCCAGCCGTCTGGCTGATCGTTTGATGATGCCGCCGGTGGCGCTACGATATGTTGTCAACGGCAGATTGTTCAACCGGATAAATGGAACGTAGCCGAAAAAAAGCCCCGAGCCGATGCCGAATGCCATGGCCTCGCTGATATCGACACCGTGGTGAAAAAACAGGTTTGATGTAACACCGCTTTCGCAGTGAGCGGATTGGCGGTGCTGAAACTCAATCTTCATGTTATTTCCAATTTTTAAAAAACGAGAAATCAACAGAATCCGGAACCTGAGCGAGTTGTTCCGGCGTAATTTCGAAAACGCCGGCATACCGCTCCAGGATAGCGGGGTCGAGATGATTGAATACTTCCGGCTTGAGATGTCGTTTAACTCGCCAACGACTTATTCGGGTATACTTGGCGAGCAGCCCGGTGTTCATCTGGTTTTTTGCCATGTGATAGGCCAGCGGGCTGACTTTTCCGGCCTTCACATTTTTAATCACATTTTCAATTTCTTCTATAATGACTTTCCACGCCTGCTTCAGGGAGGTTGTTTTGGGATCCCAGCCATAGCTCTGGACAAGCTCATAGCGTCCGTTTTTATTTACAGCGTAAGAGATTTCACTCATGCGGCCTGCCAGGCCGATATCCTGGGGCACATTGCTTTTTTTCATTGTAAATGCTTCAGTATATGTAAGAAATTGATACAAAATATTTATAATATACCAGTACCTTTAAAAAGGCAATATGCTACAAAATATAGCCGGAACGGCCCATTGTCCATCTACTTATTTATTGAAATTTCAGGAAAATAAGAGTATTTTTATAAATTCTGGTTGATATGATTTTGGATTGCATACCGGGTAACACAAATAACACATCAAATAATCGGGTCAGGCTCTAAATAATGAATGAACGTAAAGAAACCCGCTTCAGCCATGAAGTAATCCTAACGATTCCTTTTCACGATCTGGATCCCCTGCATATTGTTTGGCATGGCAACTATCTGAAATATTTTGATATTGCACGGTTTGGTCTTTTCAACAGCGCCGGTATTGATCTTGATGAATATTACCGCAAGACCGGATATCTTTTTCCGGTAACGAAGACCTCGACGAAACACATCATTCCGTTGAAATACGGCGATGTTTTTATTTGTAAAGCCACAGTTGTAGAGGCCCGGATTAAAATCGTCCTCGATTTTGAGATCAGGCGCACAAGCTCCGGTGAAATATGCGCTAGAGGCCGTGGCGAGCAGGTGGCCGTCAAATCACCGGAAATGGAATTGGAACTCGAAATCCCGGAGGATGTTCGCCGGGCATTAGGCGCTTAGTGGCGCCATATCGACAATTTTTTGTCGATCTCAGACAGTATGTTGTTTCTGCGTTGAAAGATGATGTTACGAGTTACGAGTTGCGTGTTGCGAGTTATAAAAAAGGAAACCATCCTATTTAAGACCCGTAACGCGGAACACGCAACAGTCCCGTTACAATCCAGTATGTTATTCACTGCTCTGAAAGAGCCACATTTTTCAAATGTTGTGTGAAAAATGCATAGTATCTTAGAAATAATTTTTTTGTTTTTTATGGCAAGATCTTTTTGTGTAATAATCAAGTTGCTCAAAGAAGGATGTTAGAAGTGGCTGCCGATTTCAAAAACGCATTTGTTGCAGGCCTTGAAAGGGTGGCGGCCTGGTCGGATGTTCTGGATGATATCAACGTTTTTCCGGTTGCCGACGGTGATACCGGCCGCAATTTGATGGTCAGCTTGAGTCCGTTAAGACAACTGGGCAATAATCCAAAAAGAATCATTCAGGCACTATTATTTTCAGCCCGCGGAAATTCCGGAAATATTGCGGCCCGTTTCTTTTCAGGCTTTTTAAAGGCCGATTCATTCGAGAACCTTCCGAAGGCGGCTTCGACGGGAAGAGAGCTGGCCTGGAAAGCGGTCCACGATCCGGTGCCCGGAACCATGCTGACGGTATTTGATGCCCTGGCCGAATTTCTCCTGCAACAGAAAATTGTAGATGAGAATGAAGCGGTTTGCAGCCTCATTGATCATCTGGCGGATGCCACCCTTGGAACCATAGAACTGCTTCCAAAGTTAAAACAGGCAGGTGTCGTTGATGCCGGCGCTCTGGGGATGTTTATTTATCTGGAGGGGTTTTTTAAAGGTCTTATCGACAGGAAAGAGGACATTTACCCGATCAGCGACGTTTTTAAAGACGTCCTCCAAATCTCCACAACTTTCCAGCAGGAGAATGAAAAGGGGTACTGCATTGACACGGTTGTCCACCTGAAAGGTGACGTTCATGAAACAGAAAAACTAGAGCGGCTGACCGCGCTGGGTGAGAGCGTTGTCATCATTCCGGAAAGGGATTATTTCAAGGTTCACTTGCACACAGATGATATTGACGGCGTAAAAGAGCGAATCGCATCCATCGGTGACGTTATCCGCTGGGCAGACGATGATATCGGGTTGCAGATAGAGAATTTCAAGCGAAAGCTCGAAAGCACCGCTATCCATGTGATGACCGATGCCGCCGGTTCCATAACCCGCGAAGATGCGCGCCGTCTGGGTATCACCCTGATGGACAGTTATATCACCGCCGGCGACCGCTCACTGCCGGAAACACTTTTTTCCCCGAAGGAGCTTTACGGCGCCATGCGAAAAGGCTTAAAGGTCTCCACGTCGCAGGCCTCCGACTTTGAACGCCATCAATACTATCAGCGGATTCTCGATCAATATCCCCGGATTTTATACCTCTGTGTGGGATCTGTATACACCGGGAATTATGCCGTCGCCCGGCAATGGAAGCAAGTTAATGATCCGGACAATCGATTTACCGTGCTTGACACCACCGCTGCCTCCGGTCGCCTGGGAACAATTGTTATTGCGACGGCAAAGTATGCCGGGCAAGCCGAAGATTCCGAGGCGGTGATCGATTTCGCCCGCCGGGCCATTAAGAATTGCGAAGAATATATTTTTCTGGACAGGTTAAAATACCTGGCCGCGGGGGGAAGATTGTCCAGAAAGAGCGCATTTTTCGGTGATATGCTGCACCTGAAGCCGGTGGTCAGTCCGACGGCCGAAGGTGCAATAAAAGTCGGCGGGGTACGGAACAGAAACGGGCAGCTGCGATTCGCACTCGACCGGCTCGAAAAAAAGTTTTCAAAAAAATCAGCGCCCTTTATCATGCTTGAATATTCTGATAACAGAGCCTGGGTCGCGGAAGCGGTGCAGCCGGAAATTACGCGACGCTTTCCGGAAGCGGAGGTGATTCTCCAGCCGTTGTCTCTGACTTCCGGTGCCCATATGGGGCCGGGGACGTGGGCGGTGGCGTTTATGCCGGAAGAGGTTTAGCCGGTTGAGTCCGTTGTGTCGGTTGAGTCGGTTGAGTCCGTTGAATTTGTTACAAACGTTAGGCGCTTTGAATTACTGATGGACTAATATTTATTCTTAAAATTCACAACCAGTTAAGATAAGGTTTATTCATTGTATAATCGACATAACTGACACAACTGACTCAACCGACTCAACCGACCCAACCGATTCCCTGAAAGATATGGAAAGACCGCCTAAAATAGATACTCAAAATCCGGATATCGAGAAAAAGGGCCGCTTTGCCATTATCATTCCGGTGTACAACCACACAGAAAAAGTGGGGGATGTTGTCCGCGCCGCTTTAAAACTTCACCTGCCCGTGATAGTGGTCGATGACGGATCGACCGATTCCTCTTATGAACAGATCAGAAACATTAAGGGCATCACCGTCCTGCGGCATTCCGAAAACCGGGGCAAGGGTGAGGCCCTGGTGACGGGAATGACAGCGGCGGCCGAAATGCATGACTGGGCCATAACCATCGATGCCGACGGGCAGCATGATCCGGAAGATAGCCTTTATTTAATACGGGCGATTCCCGACGATCAGCGACCCATTGTCGTGGGCCGGCGTGAGGGAATGGACAACCCGGATGTTCACTGGACAAGCCGCTTTGGGCGAAAATTTTCCAATTTCTGGGTCCGGATCTCCGGGGGCTACCCCATGACCGATTCCCAGAGCGGATTCAGGATCTATCCCCTGCCTGAAACGCTGAATCTGAATGTCAAATCAGGCGGCTACCAGTTTGAAATTGAAGTCCTGGTAAAAGCCAGATGGAGAAAGGTGCCGCTGATGGAAACACCGGTGCGTGTTGACTACAGGCCGGGAGCAAAAAGGGTGTCCCATTTCCGGCCTCTGGTTGATTTTTTGAGAAATTCCCGTACGTTTTCCCGGCTCATTGTTCAACGATTGTTTCTGACGCCTTCGATACGCCGTCGATTGTAATTATCCGGGTGGATCTCCGTAAACATGCCTAATTCAAAACTGCCATTCAATCTTCCGATCATACTGCTGACGGCCGTCTCGGTGGCCATATTTGTCGGTGTCGGACTGCACCGTCTGCAAATAGATACGGATATTATCGGATCGCTTCCGGCAGACGACCCGGTTTTGTCGGATGCGCGGCAGGTTCTATCACATCATCCGATGCAGGACCAGCTGGTCATCGATATCGCGCAGCGCCGGGACAATCCTGAAATCCTTGTCCGGGCTGCAGAATTTGTCTCAGACAGATTAAGGCAAAGCGGTCTTTTTGAGCGGGTGGGTATGAAGCAGATTTACGACCTGGCCCCAGATCTGATTGATTTTGTCACATCGAATTTCCCGGTCCTTTTTACCGAAAAAGACCTGCACGACCACATCGCACCGCTGCTCGCACCGCAACAAATCCGCCGGAAACTGAACGAAAACTTCCGGCGTTTATTGAATATTGAAAGCATAGGACAGGCGGAGCTGGTTTCCAGAGATCCCCTGGGAATCAGAGATTTTGCACTGGCAAAACTGGCCGGACTTTCACCGTCGCACGATGCCCGCATGTACAAAGGCCATCTTTTATCATCCGACGGCCGGCACTTGCTGCTCACGGCCAGGCCGCGGGGTTCAGGCACCGACACCCGCTATGCCCGCAGGGCTACCGATCTGATCCACAACGTATCCGCAGAGCTGAACGAAAAATATGCGCAGCAGGGGGTTGTGTTTTCTTTAACACCGGTGGGGGCATTCCGGGCGGCACTGGACAATGAAAACATGGCCAAAGGAGATATCCGCAGGGTCATTCTGTTTTCAGCTGTCGGGATTGCCCTGCTGCTGATCCTGGCTTTTCCGAGACCTTACATCGGACTTTTGTCCCTGCTGCCGGCGGTGGCCGGAACGGCAGCGGCATTTTTTATTTACTCACTCTGGCACAATGCCATCTCCATATTGACCATCGGCTTCGGGGGAGCGATCGTGTCGATCACGGTGGATCATGGAATCGCCTATCTGCTTTTTCTTGATCGTCCATATGAATCTTCGGGACGGGAGGCCGCAAAAGAAGTATGGGCGGTTGGATTGCTGGCCACGCTGACATCCGTCGGCGCCTTTTTAGTCCTCACCGTGAGCGGATTTTCTATCCTCTCTCAAATCGGGCAGTTTGCCGCGCTGGGCATCGCCTGTTCATTTATTTTTGTGCATGTAATTTTTCCCCGGGTTTTTCCGACAATGCCCCCCGCCATGAAAAAAAGACCCCTGCCGCTGGCGCCGATTGTCCGTAAACTGGCCTTCTCCGGAGGCGCTTACAGAGCATACGCAGCCCTGGCTTTTGCGCTGGTCATGCTGATGTTTGCCAGACCGGAATTCAACACCGATTTCCGGGAGATGAATACCATCAGTGTTGAAACCAGAGCGGCCGAAAAACTAGTGGCTGATGTCTGGGGTGATATCTCTACCAGAATATTTCTGATGTCTGAAGCGGACAGTGTCCGGCAGCTTCAGCACAAAAGCGATCAACTGGCGCAGATGCTGGAGGAAGAACTTGCGGCCGGCACGCTTGCTTCCGGTTTCGTGCCGTCCATGCTGTTTCCGGGTGATGAGAGAGGAAAAGAGAATTTTTCGGCCTGGAGAAAATTCTGGAATAAAAACCGGATTGCAGCCTTGAGGCAAGCCATTGCCGAAGCATCGGTCAAATGGGGATTCACTTCAGATGCGTTTGAACCGTTTTTCGAGGCAACGCAAAAAAAGGTGTATCGCGGCATCGACATCCCGCAATCTTTTTTCCCCCTGCTGGGCATATTCAAACAGGACGACGGGGCGGAAACAACATGGGTGCAGTTTGCAACGCTAACACCGGCACCCGGCTACCGGGCCGGGGCCTTCTACTCGAAATTTTCCGATTCCGGGACGGCAAGGGCATTTGACCCTGCGTTTTTTTCAGAAAAACTCGGAGAGCGTCTGGCAGCTACTTTTCTGCGGATGGTGCTGATGGTCGGTGTCAGCGTCATTGTTCTGCTGTTTGTATTTTTCTTTGACTGGCAGCTGACCCTCGTCGCTTTACTGCCGGTAGCATTTGCCTTCATCAGCACCCTGGGCACTTTAAGACTCAGCGGCCACCCGCTCGACATCCCCGGCCTGATGCTATCCATCATTATCCTGGGGATGGGAGTCGATTATTCACTGTTTTTCGTGCGGGCGCACCAACGTTACCGCGATGCCTCACACCCGTCAACAGGTCTCATCCGCATGGCGGTTTTTCTGGCGGCAGCCTCCACGCTGGTCGGGTTCGGGGCACTGAACTTTGCCGAGCACCGGTTGCTCAAAAGTGCCGGGCTGACCTGCTTTCTCGGTATCGGTTATTCTCTGATCGGTGCTTTCATCATACTTCCGCCGCTGCTTGAGCGTGTATTCAAACCCACAAAATCGCCGGCAGTCATAAACGATGCCGGCGGGACGATCAACCGTAACCCCGTCGCGTGTGCTTTGAGCCGGTTCCGGCATATGGAGGCCGTACCGCGCCTTATTGCTTTTTTTCGAATCAGGTTCGATCCGATGTTTCGTGACCCGATTCCTTTTCCGGAAAAACCGTATACCATCCTGGATATCGGTACCGGCTACGGAATTCCAGCCGCCTGGCTGCTGGAGATGTTTCCGGATGCCCGTATCTATGGTATCGATCCGGCCCCGGAACGGGTTCGATTAGCATCCATTGTTATCGGTGAGAGAGGGGCGGTGCGCTGTACCGGCGCACCGGACATGCCTGCTGTACCTGAATCGAACGCTCCGGCCGAACTTGCGGTCATGATTGACATGGTTCACTTGCTCAGCGCTGAAGATGCAAGACTGACATTTAAAAGGCTCCACAGCACGCTTTGCCGCAATGGCATATTGATTCTGCGTACGCGTATTTCGTCTGAAAACGGACGGTCCGGGATATCATTGATTGAAAAAATAGGGCAACGGTTCACAGCAAGCCGTGGTAACCTTCGATCTGCCGATGACCTGCAGCGTCTGATGGCGCAGGCAGGCTTTCGAATTACAGATGTCAAGCCCTGTGGATCAGAAGGTTGGGGCCACTGGTTTTTTTTGCGAAAGTAAAAAAATGCGTAAATTATATTATAAGTTCATCATATTTCTATCACGTAAACTGGGCATCCGGGTGTTTCCGCTTTTTGTCTGGCCGGTGACCACGGCTTTCTTTTTGTTTTTCCCACACAGGGTTGCCGTCGGTGTACGCTTTTATCAGGCTCTTTTTCCGGAGAAGAGCAGGCTCTACCATTTGTGGTGTACCTGGCGTCAGTATCATAATTTTTCAAATCTATTTCTCGACCGGTTTATACTTCACCAGGACGGCGCGGTATCCCACACATCCGAAGGCTGGGAATATCTTCAGGAAGCAACTGACAGGGGAACAGGCGGGATTATCCTCATGTCGCACATGGGCAACTGGGAAACAGCCGCCGTGTTGATGCAGCAGAAGCACGCCGGGATGCGGCTTCTACTGTACATGGGAAGAAAGCATAAAGAGAAGATTGGTACGTTTATCAAAAACGGTCTATCCCGGAGCGGTGTCCGTATAGTGACGGTTGATCCCGAAGGCGGATCCCCGCTGGATCTTATCGAAGGGATTCATTTTCTCAGGGATGGCGGTTTGATTTCCCTGACCGGTGACCGTCCCTGGAGCGGCAAGGAGCGCACCGTAGCCGTACGCTTTCTCAACCATGAAGCGCTCGTCCTCGAGGCACCGCATATCATAGCGCTGCTATCCGGTGTGCCGATTTTTATCCTTTTTGCATTCCGGGTTTCCAAAAGGCAGTATCATTTTTCGGTTACCGAACCTATTTACGTCAGGGCCGCCACACGTGCGGACCGTCAAGGCGCGATTCGCGAATCCGCCCAGAAATATGCCGATCGTATGGAAAAAATGCTGCGGCGTCACCCCCTGGAATGGTTTAATTTTGAACCGTTTCTCGGCCGCAAATTATCTGATTGAATTAAATAAAAAATTATAGTATTCAGAAAAGCTTTTGCCATAAAAGCACGAATCCAAATACCAATAGACGACTGATATGACCAGACAAGAGATACAGGATAAGATCCTGAAAATATTTTCAGAGGAATTCGAAATAGAAAACCCGGATCTGGACGATGATTTGCGCGATGTGCACGAATTCGACAGCATTGATGCCATAGAACTTCTCGGTGAAATCGAGAAACTGCTGGATTCACAGCTGACACAGGATGAGAAAAAGCAAGCCATGGGCATTCGAACCATCAATCAAATTTGTGACTATGTCGAATCAATGGCCAGCGTGCACCTGAATCCGGCGTAAGCCCGGTGCCTTTCTCCAGATGTAACCCAATATTGATAAAGAGCTGAATATGGAAAGACGCGTCGTCATAACGGCGGCTTCGGCAATAACCCCCATCGGGCACACCAGAGAAGAGATCGTTGCCGGTCTGGAAAACGGCGTTTCCGGGGTAAAAAAACTGCGCGAAGATGTAGAACTGGCCGAATTTATCCATTCCCAGGTCTTTGGGACAGTAGATTACGATATCGATTTTGACTTTAAACGCAAATATCGTAAAACCATGGGGCCGGTGGCCTATTACGCCTGCCAGGTGGCGAAAGAGGTTATTGAAAAGACCGGGTTAAAGAGCGAATTTATTACATCCGGCCGGCTCGGGGTTGCGTTTGGTTCCATCCACGGGAGCCCCACCGTTCAAAGGGGAATATACAGATGTTTTTCCAGCGGCTCCAGTCGGGAATTCGCCGCCATCGGTGCCGTTGATTACCTGAAATCGATGGTGCACACCACCGCGGTCAATATCACCAAAATGTTCGGCATCACCGGTCGGGTGATTTCGTCCTCAACCGCCTGTACCACGAGCAGCCAATCCATCGGTTTCGGTTATGAAACGGTCAAGTACGGGCTGCAGGACGCCATGCTCTGCGGCGGCGCCGATGAGTATGACACCGCGACGGTGGCTGTTTTTGACAATCTTCTTGCCTGCTCAACTGATTTCAATGACACCCCACACCTGACCCCACGTCCCTTTGACGTGCGCCGGGACGGCTTGGTGGTCGGCGAAGGGGCCGGGGCCGTTATGCTGGAAGAATATGAATTCGCCCGAAAGCGCGGGGCCGACATCCTCGCAGAGGTTATCGGGTTTGCCTGCAATAATAACGGCGGTGATATGATTTTACCCAATGCCCGGGGGGTGTCGGCGGCCATCCGGATCGGAATTGATAACGCCGGCATATCACCGGATGAAGTCGATTTTATCTGTGCACATGCCACCGCCACAAAGATGGGGGATGTGGTTGAAGCCCAGGCTATTGACAGAATATATGGCGACAATCCGTATGTCTCCGGGCTGAAGAGTTACATGGGACACACCATGGCGGCTTGCGGCGCAATCGAAATGGTTCTCACCCTTTACATGATGCAGGATGGCTTTATTGCACCGACACTAAACCTGGATGAAATTGATAAGCGCTGTGCCATGGTCCGCCACGTAACCGGTCTGCTCGAAAAAAATATTCGCATCGCCACCATCCAGAACTTTGCGTTCGGGGGTGTGAACACCACGCTGTTCATCAAAAAGTTTGAATGAATGTCCTATGCCGGTTTACCAAAGATTGATTAAGCCTGCCGTCGATCTTGTGATCACCCTGCTTCTGTGGGCCTACTTTATATTCGGTTATCTTCTGTTTTTTTCTCCCCTTTTTGTCACGGCTTTTTTTTTCTCCCGTAATCGGGAATCATCCTTTCAACGTCTCTTGCACGGGTACTGCAGAAGTTTTTTTTTCTTCATGCGCCTGGTGAATCCCCGCCTGTCCATCCGGGTCCATCCGGATATTTTCTCACTCAAATCATCGGTCGTAGTGTGCAATCACCTTTCCTATCTGGACCCGCTGCTGCTGACTTCCCTGTTTAAAAATCAGAAGACCATCGTCAAAGGTTCTCTTTTCGGCGTTCCGATTTTCGGCTGGATATTGAAGACCTCCGGCTACATTCCCTCAGACTCCGATACCTATTCGACCCTGGTGACCGAGAGACTTGAAAAGATGGGCAATTTTCTGGCCGGCGGAGGCATTCTCTTCGTCTTTCCGGAAGGCACCCGTAGCCGGGACGGTCGGATCGGTCGGATGCATAAAGGGGCATTTAGAATTGCCAACCGCTGGCGGGCACCTTTAGAAGTATTGACAATCGAAAATTCTCACCGGATTTTCCAACCCGGTAAATTTCTCTTTAACACCTGGGTGCCGACGACAATCCGCATCGATCGGGTCGGCCGCGTTGCGCCGGTAGGTGAGAATAACGGTGAGGCACTTGCCGAACAGATGGATCTGGTGCGGTCAATGATGGAAAACAGGCTTTCGTGACTTAGTACATGTATTCATAAATACGATCACGTATAAGATAATGAAAGCATCAATGTTGACTAAAATACAGCTTCACCACAGAGCCCGCAGAGACCACAGAGGCAAACAAAATTAATTAATTTTTTCTCTGTGTGCTCAGTGGTCTCTGTGGTGAAAAAATAGTAACAATCATACGGTATCATAATTAGGAATTAGAGCACTTAGTTCTGAGCTTTGTGTTTTTGTTGCAGCAATCAAAAATTTTAATCCGCAGTTGCCACTGGTTGGTTATAGATTGAGGGATTTAGGGATTGTTTATGACATCGCATTCATCTACTCATAGTAAAGTGCTAATTATCGGGTCGGGTATCGGTGGTCTCAGCACGGCGATTATTCTGGCCGGGCTTGGCTTTGACGTCACTGTTGTGGAAAAAAACCGAAAACCTGGC
>DAOVBC010000158.1 GCA_030670715.1 Deltaproteobacteria bacterium
GCATGTGGCGGTGCAGTTTTCAGCCCGACCGGTGAGCCTGCTATTCCGTCTGTGGCGTCGGCTTTTCCCGGATCCCGCTACCCCGAAGCCGGATATTTCATGAAACATTCGGACGGGTACCAGGAGTGATTGATGGCCGAACAAAATCTGCCGGAGAACCAAGCCAGACAAGAAGAAACAGCTCCGGCGAGCAGTGCGCCGCCGGCTGACCGCAACCAGGCTCTGGTGTCGGTGATTGCCGGGGTGGTCATGGTGCTAGCTGTCAGTTTAAGTGTGTATCAGCTGTACACGGCCGGCATCGCCGCCCTGACCGCTTTGATCCAACGTTCCATCCACCTGGGTGCCATCCTGAGCTTAACCTTTCTGCTCAAACCCCCTTTCAAGGGAGCGCGTAAAGACAGGTTTACCTTCTGGCTCTTTCTGGACTGGGCCCTGGTTCTGGCGGCGGTCTACTGCACCTATTACATCTGCATTAATCTCACCGCCATCTTCGAGCGCCAGGGAGACTGGCTGACCAGCGACCTGGTGGTAAGCATTGTCGGGACCATTCTGGTGCTGGAGGCCTGCCGCCGCGTGATCGGTGTGATCATGACCGGCATCTGTGTGGTAGGCATATTATATGCATTTTTCGGTCCTTATATGCCCGATCTGATTATCCACAAGGGATACAGCATCGAGCGCATCACCACCACCTTATGGCTGACCACCGAAGGTATCTTCGGGCTGCCCATCGGCGTGGCCGCCACCTTTGTCTTTGTTTTCGTGTTGTTCGGAGCCTTTCTTGAATATACCGGCGGGGGAAATTTCTTCATCGAGCTGGCCTATGCTTTAACCGGGCGCTTCTCTGGCGGCCCGGCCAAGACATCGGTGGTGGCCTCCGGGTTTATGGGTTCGGTTTCAGGCTCGGCGGTGGGCAACGTTGTGGCTACGGGTTCTTTCACCATTCCCATGATGAAAAAAGTCGGTTACCGGCCCCACGTAGCCGGGGCCATCGAGGCGGCAGCCTCCACCGGCGGTCAACTGATGCCGCCCATTATGGGGGCCGGTGCATTCTTAATGGCCGAGTTTACCAATACCAGCTACCTGACCATCATCAAAGTGGCCCTTGTGCCGGCCATCATGTACTACATCACGGTACTGTTTTTCGTCCACTATGAAGCCAAGAAACACGGACTGGAGGGACAGCCTAAGGAAAATTTACCCCGGATCGGGAAAGTGGTCAAAGAGGGCCTGCACTTTATCATACCGGTGGGCATTCTGATTTACGTTCTGATAGCCAAATATTCCCCCATGATGGCCGGCTTTGTGGCCGTGATGAGCACCCTGGCGGCCAGCCTTGCGGCCAACACCATCCGCTGGGCCGTGAGCAGCGCCCGCCTGCCGGTGGATGATTTAAGCCGCGAAACGATCGCTCAATTCTGCATCAGGGAATTCAAAATGGTGATCGGCGCCCTTGAGAAAGGTGCCAAAAGTGCCGTTATGGTATCAGTGGCCTGTGCCGCAGCGGGAATCATCGTGGGTATGGTCACCCTCACCGGTATGGGGCTTAAGTTCTCCAGCCTGGTTCTGGATCTGAGCTTTGGTATTAAAGCCCTGGCCATTTTGCTGATCGGGGCTGCCTCGCTGGTGCTCGGCATGGGGCTGCCGGTAACGGCCAGTTATATCGTGCTGGCCACCCTGGCCGGTCCGGCACTTCTGGACATGGGGGTTCCGCTGATGGTCTCACACATGATCGTGTTCTGGTATTCACAGGATGCCAACGTGACGCCACCGGTGAGCCTGGCCAGTTTCGCCGGCGCCGGTGTGGCCGGGGCCAATCCAATGCGGACCGCTTTCACCTCCTGGAAGCTGGCCAAAGGGCTCTATATTATTCCGCTCGTCATGGCCTACCGTCCGCTTCTGGGTATGGGGGAAAATTACGAACTGTTCAAGTGGCAGGTGGGCCTGTCCATGATAGCCACCACTCTGGGGCTGGTGGCCTTTGCGTCCGGACTGGAACGCTTTTTTCTGCGGCGGGCCACCTGGCCGGAAACCATCCTGTTCTGGCTGGCCGCCGCCGGGCTTTTCTGGCCCGAGTACTGGGCTGACCTGGCCGGCCTGGCCGCCTTAATCGCAGTGGTTCTGCTGCAGAAATACTACAACCCCAAAATTTTGCCAGCACTTAGTGCTGCAAAATGATCGTCCCACCTCCGGTGGAACTAGAGGAGCACTACGCGCAGTTCCTGCGCTTCGTTTGAGGAGCGCTTCGCTTGAGGCGAAAAATCCGTTCTCTCATTTTTTTAATAGGACACGATTTACACAGATGCATAGTGTTGGAATTGAGATCTGCATGGCCAACTTGAACTTAGGGGCTTCGCCCCAATTGGAATGGTGGAATGATGGAGTAATGGAATAATGAGTTTAAAGGAATTCTACCTATTAAAATGATGATTTTTTTCGCTTTTATTACTCAGTATAGCGCTAAAGCTTCACTTCGTGCCCAACATTCCATTATTCCAGATGAACGGCATTCGCGGAAGGCTTAGAATATTACTTAATTTCAATAAGTTGCGGAAATTCCGAAACGTTAAATTAGTTGATTCCCCATTCTCTGAATTTCAGTTCTTATTATTTTATCTGCGTTTATCTGTGCAAATTCGTGTCCTATTATTATCCTAATATCAGCCGCTGCGGATCGCATACCTCTCTTAGAATCCGGAGCTCTTCTTTCGAGGGCGGCAACACCTCCTGCGCCCGAGAAATATCGACCTCAAACGCCATGTTATCCAGGATTTGCTGCGGGGAGACTCCCGGATACCATCCTTCCAGGAACATCTGTTTGGTATCGTCATCAAACCCCATAATGGCCATGTTGGTTATCACCGCTGAAGGTCCGCCGCCGGAAAGTCCGGCTTTCTCCCGCCCTCCGGGGCCATTGAGCCAACCCGGGCTGGTCAGGTAATCCACCTGATTGACGAACTTTCTTTTTTCATGCCGCATAAAAAGGATCGTTCGCCCTACAAATGAAGCCACGTCACAGGCTCCGCCGCTGCCCGAAAAGCGCACAGTGGGTTTGAAGTAGTCGCCAATGACAGTCGAATTGAGGTTTCCGTATCTGTCAATCTGGGCAGCCCCCATAATGCCGACAACCTGCCGCCCTGTTTGCCGGTTTTGCATGGTCGCAAAAGCGTCCGCCAGACTCCCGTTGACCGACGTCCAGTACATGACCCGTGGGTCGGCAACGGCCAGGGGGACTTCTTCGAGCCTGGAATCGATGGCCCCGGTTTCAAAAAAAATGACACTGCTGGGTGCACTGATATGTTTTGCCGCCATGGCGGCCAGCATCGATATGCCGGTGCCGCAAAACACGATATCCCCGTCTCTGATCTGACGGGCGGCAGCAATCGCCATCATTTCCCTGAGTGTGTAATCCTGCATAGCATTCTTTTTATTTATCATCGAAAACCTGGCCTTTGGAGATATGTCAGAGTTCAACCGTCTTTCTGGTAAAGATTGTTATCCGTTCTGGAGTACTGGAGTATTAGAGTGTTGGCAATAGCGAAAAGCCGAATTTCAACATGAATCGGTCCTTGCATTACTCCAGTACTCCACCACTCCATTATTCCAGCAGATTGTCGCGAGAGGAGAAAGGCCATTGAAATCCCCTCAGTGAGCAACCCAAGCCGGGTTCTTTGGGCCGGATCCTTTATTTTCGGTCCAAACCCACTGCATACCCCTTCTGCGGATCGGCCTGGATACTGTCCAGACGTTCGGTGCCGATCCTGTCGAGCAGGCCCTGCTGATCATTCATGCCGTAGACAAACTCATCCAGATAGGCTTTATACCGCTCGTCATCCCGTGCCGCTTTACGGTAATCATTCAAATAAACCGGATCGTAATCATAGTACCGGTAGCAGGCTGTCGGGTAGGCCCCGTAGCGGACCGGGACTACGGCGTCCACGCAGAAAAAGGGGATCTGATTCTGGTCCGGGTTCGCCCGGAGCTCGTCGGATTCCACCAATTCCTCGCAGGTAATGATCATGTGTTTGGCCGATTTGGCCTGCTCGATATCGGCAAAGGTAAGCCCTTCGATACGGGCCGTTCCCTGGCGATCGGCTTTCTGAACGTGGATGACGGTTACATCTGGATTGATCGCCGGTACCAGGACAACCCGGGCGGTGTCTGCCCATTCCCCGAAAGGATTGTCAACTACAACCAGTTTTTTGTTCGGAAGTTTCGGATCGGATTGCCGCATTGATTCAGCAAACCCCCATTTTTCAATAATGCTGGTCCCGAGGGAGGAACGGGTGGGCAGGAACGGCACCCCCATGGCCCCTGCAAGAAATCGCAGGGTCATCTGATAATTGGAATAGTCTTCAACCGCAAGCGTTCCGTTCTCGACCGCTTTTCTGAACCTGATGCAGGTGGGTGCAAACCGCCCGCTGCCGGCATATGCAATTTCC
This sequence comes from Deltaproteobacteria bacterium, assembly GCA_030670715.1. Taxonomy (GTDB): domain Bacteria; phylum Desulfobacterota; class Desulfobacteria; order Desulfobacterales; family SG8-13; genus DAOVBC01. Next base: position 4,443 of record DAOVBC010000158.1, read on the forward strand.
AGTTTCGCCACACATCCGGCGCCGATAAGCTCGTCAACGCCCTGACCGTTCGAGTGTGCATACAGATGCAAGTTTTTGACTTCCCGGCGAATGATTTCATAAACCGCCGCCATTGGATTTCTGTTGAGCGTGAAACCGCCGATGGAAATGTGGCAACCGTCGCGGACGTAACGTTCGATAGCGGTGGAAAGGTCCATGATTTTGTTTTCACTCGTATTCATATGCTTGCTCCATGATACTCGAAACTGGAAACTTGACACTGGACCCATGATCAAGGATTTGGATCATTTACACGTCGGCAGGATTCACTGGTCCCGACTCCAGCCTCACGTATCCAGCATCCCTTATGGTGTGTACCTTGTATCGCGCGCACAATTCGCGCCCCCCGGCTGCGGATATCAGCCCGGATAGCCCATGGCCCGCGAAAGCTCCCCGGTCATTTCCCGCAGCTCCTTCAGACAGAAATTACGATGGGCTTTGTCCCTGAACCGGATTTCCGGAACAGCCAGACTGATGGCTGCCAAAATTGTGCCGTTGTGATTCAGGATCGGTGCACTGAGGGATCCCAGGCCCGGGCTTCGTTCACCCAGGCTCACCGCAAAACCCCGTTTCTTGGTTTTGGCGATTTCAGGTCCGAGTTGACCGGTGTCGGCAATGGTGTTTTCGGTCAAAGGGATCAATTGTACCTGTTCCAGATAACTTTCGATGAAATCTCGGGTGCTGAATGCCAGAAGACATTTTGAAGAGGCACCGGCATACAGCGGCGAACGGTTTCCGATGGGCATGCTGGCTTTTAGATGCTGAGGGGACTCCATACTCTCGATACAGATGCGTTCGATACCCTCTATCACGTTCAAATGAACCGTCTCCTGGGTCCGCGCCAGCAGTTTTTTCATCAGGGGCAGGGCGGCCCGGGTGATAGGATAGGTGCTCTGCAGCGTATCGAGAAACTGAAAGTAAATATTTCCAAGTCGATACTGGCGCGTCTCCGGGTCCTGGTCCACAAACCCGTAATTCTTGAGCGTCTGCAGCGTGCGCTGGGCGGTCGCCGGGCTAAAGCCGAGATGGACGCTTAACTCACGAACGCCCCAGGAAGGCTGTTCGGCCTGAAATGCAAGCAGTATCTTTAAAGCCTTTTCGACTGAATTGAGTCTTGACGAATCTTGTTTCATAGTATAAAACGTTGTTTCATTTTATTTCAAATATGACAGATTGATCGTTAGCTTGTCAAGCGCATTATTGTCACATGCAAATATTCTCCGGTAATCACGGTGCCATATCAGCCTGAATATTTTCTGTGAAAATGGTCCGGCGCTCGCAGGCATTATTCAGCAGACGGCCAAAACTCGCTGCCAAGTGCGTGTAAAACCGAACACTGCTTGAGCGCACTAGAGCGTATGGAAAATATTCGATCGGATCGTTTTACTGACAACAGCAGATATAGTGTTCGGTTTAACGCGCACTAAACAGCTCAGATCCGCCTCAGGCGGACCCGCTCTGCTTCACAATACCTGCGAGCGCCAGCCCATTTTCATTGCTGTTTTTGCCTGAAAGGGCATGATGGTTCA
>DAOVBC010000148.1 GCA_030670715.1 Deltaproteobacteria bacterium
TTATCGCAACTAAAGCTGCCACTGGAAGCCTTTTTAATTGTCCGCACAGCTTCAGGATTACCGGTGATGGTGGTGATGCTCATCTTTTCTTATCGCTTCCCGAGATGGTATTGGACCCGGGTAGGAGATAATAGTCAATGAGACTCAAATGATATCCAAAAGAAAACGATGGCCACCGAATTTCAACATCAGGCAAACCTACAATTAAAGCAAGGCTGAAATTTTGTGGATTACAATAAGCAATCCACATCTCAGTTAAATAATGTTTGGACATTATCAGATAGGTTTGACAGATCCGGTCATACTATTGTAAATTTATTGATATTCTTTTCTGGCCAAAGGCAATTACCAAAGAAAGGAACCCCATGAACAAACTCGAACTAATTCAGACCCTCTGCACCGCAAACGGTCTTTCCAAACGAGAAGCAACAGAAATGGTATCAATATTTTTCGAATAGATGGCCTGTGCCCGTGGTGATGGAATCCCTGAAGCGGTTTTTTAGCCGGGATTAAGCACGGCACAACCGGCAAAGAATTATCCAACCTCAATTAAGGAGAGCTTTTATGGATACCTACGATTTTTCTTCATCGCGAGCGCTATTTGAACGAGCCGGCCGGGTAATTCCGGGTGGCATATATGGGCATTACGGGTTGGCCATGATAACCCCGGAAACGCCACTCTATTTTTCAAAAGCAGAGGGATCCCATTTCGTAGACGTCGACGGCAACAGATTCATCGACTATATGTGCGCTTACGGTCCCTCGATTCTGGGATACAATCACCCGGTAGTTGACGCAGCAGCAAGGGAACAGGTCAATCGCGGAAATACGGTAACCCTGAGCTCACCGGTAATGGTCGAGTTGGCCGAAAAACTGGTGGAGTTGATCACGATTGCCGATTGGGCCTTTTTTGCAAAGAACGGGGGTGATGTAACCAATCTGGCTACCCTGGTGGCCAGGGCTGCCACCGGCCGGAAGAAAATCCTCAAAATAAACGGCGGTTACCACGGTGTGGCTCCTTGGATGCAAGAGCCGGAAAGCGGCGGAACGGTTGATGAGGATTTTGCCAACATCATTTCCATCGACTGGAACAGCACTTCTCAACTGGAACAAGCCATCAGCGACCACAAAGGTTTAATTGCCGGTTTTATTTCCTCACCGTATCACCATCCGGTTTTCCAGGATAATGTGCTGCCAGAGGAGGGTTATTGGGCTGCTGTCGAGAAGCTGTGCCGTCGTGAAGGAATCGTTTTGATCGTCGATGATGTACGGGCCGGCTTTCGGATTGATCTGAGAGGATCAAACGAGTTCTTCGGGTTCAAACCCGATCTGATCTGCCTGGGAAAAGCCCTAGCAAACGGATACCCGATCTCCGCCCTGGTGGGAACGGACGCCTTGCGTGAAGCGGTTCAAGGGGTGTTCTGTACCGGAACCATGTATTTCGGTTCAGCACCTATGGCAGCTGCTCTTGCCAACATCACCGAACTGATGAAAAACGATGCGGCTGCATTGATCAACCAAACCGGTCGCAAACTGGCTGACGGGCTGACAAAGGTTGCAGCTGATAATGGATTTGATCTCAAGGTGTCAGGACCGTATTCCATGCCGTACCTGAGAATCACCAACGACGATGACATGACGCTTCATTTCGACTGGATCGCTCGTTGTGTAGAACGGGGCGCTTATTTCCTGCCCTATCACAATCACTTTATCAGCGCGGCCCATACCGACGCAGACATCGAGGAGACGCTCGGGATCGCGAACGATGCATTTCAATCCATGAAACAATGAGGAAGCATGCCGATGGCTATTTATCAAAGCAGGGAAGAGCTTCAGGATATTCTCAGCAAGCTCTGGGACATGATCTTCAAAAAACCCGAAATCACTGAAGCCGTCGCCGGTGAAAAGCTGGTGGTTCGTTTCAGGTACACCGATTTCAAAACCGATTTCTACATTGACCTGACCGGCGATCAACCTGCCTATTACTGGGATCCCGACCGTGAAGCTAGCGTGGATGTGGACATGATTCTGTCATCGGAGACCAGCCACAAGTTCTGGATGGAACAGCTCAACGTACCCCTTGCCATCGCTTCGCGAAAAATCGTGGCCAAAGGGTCGATCCAGAAGGCATTGAAATTGTTGCCGGCGTTAAAACCCGCGTTTCCATTATACCCCGAATTGCTGGTTCAATTGGGAAAAACGGAACTAATCGAAAACCAGAAAACAGCAAGGAAACGAAAAAGGAAATTGATGGGCCTGTTCCGAAAAAAGCGATCCCGCAGCTACGATCTCAAAAAGCTGCCCGGTTTTCCGCTGGAACAAGTTGAAAAGCCTATTACGGTTTCCGACAGTGTTAAAATGCTTTTACCTGATGTTTCGGAATTGGATATTCTGGAGACAATGCTGACCATTCGTCATTTTGAAAACCATTTGTCCAAGGCCTTTCGCAAGGGAGACCTACCCACCGAGGCTATTCATCTCTCGATCGGCCAGGAAGCCATCGCGACCTGCGTCTGCCTGAATCTGGGCCCCAATGACTATATCAATACCACCCACCGGGGCCATGGTCATATCATTGCAAAGGGAGCCAATATCAATACCATGATGGCGGAGTTGTATGGAAAAGCCACTGGTCTCTGCGAAGGGAAAGGTGGCTCCATGCACGTCACCGACCGATCCCTGGGGGTCCTGGGGGCGAACGGGATTGTTGGTGCTGGATATCTGCTGGCGATGGGGGCGGCCTTCACTATCAAACAGGAGGGCCGCAAAGATGTCTCGGTTGTGTTTGCCGGTGACGGTTCCGTCAACCAGGGTATGTTTCATGAAGCGATGAACATGGCATCTCTCTTTGAATTGCCGTTGCTGGTCGTTGTTGAAAACAATCTTTACGGCGAATTTACCGCCCTGGAAAAACATTCCGCCGAACCCAACCTACACAAGCGGTTGAATGCTTATCGGATACCCGCCCGTCGGCTGGATGGGAACAATGCCGGCGAGCTTTTCGGCGAGATGGCTGACATTATCAATCAGGTCCGGCAAAACGTGGAGGACGCAGTCAAATTTGCTGTAGAATCGCCTCAGCCGGAGTCGATTGAGCTGAGTACCCGAGTCTATTTCCCTGACGACACATCCCTGTTTAAGGGAGATATTGCCGGGAACACTGCAGGCAGCGATTTGTCCGTTGCTCAGGCCATCAACCAGGCAATTTCAGAGGAGATGAGAAGAGATTCCCGGGTTTTTCTCTGGGGGGAAGATGTGGCGTTGGGCGGCTATTTTAGCGTAACAGAAGGGCTGGCGGATACATTCGGCAAGGAAAGGATCATCGACACGCCTATCAGCGAATACGGAATTGTCGGCGGGGCGGTCGGAGCAGCGATGACAGGAATGCGGCCCGTATGCGAAATTCTCTTTTCCGATTTTTTGACATGCTGCATGGACCCAATTATCAATCAGGCGGCAAAGCTCAGGTATATGACCGGGGGGCAGGTCACCATGCCGTTAACCGTCCGAACGCCGGTCGGTGCAGGCATCGGTATGGCCGCCCAGCACTCCCAGTCCATGGAACGTTTTTTCTTTGGAGTGCCCGGACTGATGGTCGTAGCGCCATCCGATCCGTATACAGCCAAGGGGTTGTTGAAATCCGCCATCCGCTCCGACAATCCCGTAATTTTCTTTGAACATAAACTGCTTTATGCCAGCGGGGGGAGTGTTCCTGACACCGAATACCTGCTGCCGCTGGGAAAAGCCAGGATTATCCGATCCGGAGACGATATTACCATCGTCAGTCATCTCCTGGGGGTTGGGGTTGCCATGGATGCAGCTGATATACTTGCAGGAGAAGGCATCCATGCGGAGGTTATCGATCTCTGTACGCTTTATCCCCTTGACAGCCGAACCATTCTGGAATCTGTCGCCGGAACCGGCCGGCTGGCCACGATTGAAGAAGGGCATGCAACCGGGGGCATCGGTGCTGAAATCATTGCCCGGGTCACCACCGCCAGTCACGGGCTCCTGAATGCACCGCCGATCCGGTTTGCCGCCCCTGAGTGCCCGATACCCTATGCTAAAAACCTGGAAAATGAAATGATGCCCGATCCCGGAAGAATAGCCGAATCAATCCTGAAACAGTTTGAGTAACCTTTTATTTTCCATAAGTGTCTTTTGGTTCCGGCTATGAACCTCAACTTCGCATATTTTGCATAAATCATCGGCAAATCCAAAATAAATGACAATCCATAAACCCACCGGTCTTAAATACGCTTTTCTGCTAAAGAAATGCTCCAGCTTTGCCGATGAACAATGATAGATAAAAGCGGCATTTAGGGCAATTTTGCATTAAATTTCACTTAAATATCAGAGGTGTTGAACCGATCTCAGGGCAAAATAGATTATGTTATTCATTCCCATTTCAGACAAACTCAGCTGGCGCAATCCCCCGATCATTACGATCATTTTTATTCTGATCAACTGCTTTGTTTATTTCGCATTCCAATTTGACGATAATCCGAGGTATTACAAGGCTGAAAAATTTTATTTTACTTCGGAACTGGCGGAAATCGAGATAACCAGATATGTCGAGTATAATGATCCGGCGGGCGATGACAGCTCGCTTTATAAGAAAAATGGGGAATTAAATGAAAAGAAGGCCCTTGCCCAGTATCATAAAATGAACAAGGATTCTGAATTCCTTACGAAACTTCGCAATGATGAAATCATCACTCCTGAGGATCCGGAATATGACGAATGGCGGGAATTACGGGACGATTACGATTATCAGCGATCCAAGATAACGACCTTGAAATACGGATTTATTCCGTTCAAACACAAACCGGTGACCTTTATCACCCATATGTTTATGCACGGCGGTTTCGGTCATCTATTCGGAAACATGGTCTTTCTGTGGCTGGTCGGCTGCATGCTGGAAATGGGCGGCAGCCGAAAATTTTATGGTGTATCTTATATACTGACTGGATTGGGAGCTGTCACCGCATTCTGGCTCATTTATCCCCAAAGCCCGATTCCACTGGTGGGTGCCTCCGGTGCGATTGCGGGTCTCATGGGCGCATTTACCGTTCTGTATTGCAAAAGAAAGGTAAAGATTTTCTGCTCACTAGGATTTTATTTCAGTTATTTTGAGACATGGGCAATTTTCCTTTTGCCGATTTGGATGGCCAAGGAGTTGTACCAGTTGTTTTTCGGCGGAATGAGCAATGTCGCCTACATGGCCCACATCGGCGGGTTGGTATCCGGAGCGATAGTCGGATTTTTTAACCTGACCGTTTTGAAATCGTTCAATGCGGATGTTATCGAACCCGAGCCGGAGGACGAAATATCTCCGATTATCGAAAAGGCTCTGCAGCACATTCGGCAGTTAGACATGGAAACCGGCTGCAAGTATCTGGAGCAGGCATTGGTGAAAGACCCCGAGCATATCGGTGTAATGACCCATCTTTTTAACGCGCGCAAAACTGATCCGCAAGATCCCCGATTTCATGAAACAACCATCAAATTACTGGGCCGCCTGACGCGTGACAGGGCCCATTATAAAACCGCCGGAAAAATATTCAGCGAGTATACAAAATTAACCAAACCCCCGCGCCTGTCTGCGGATCTGTACTTCAAGATGGCTTCCATTCTGGCGGGTCTCGGGCATCCCGAAAAAGCTGAACGCATCCTGGCGATGTTTATAAAACAAAAACCCGATTTTCCGGGAATTCCCAGTGCCCTGCTAAAACTCGCAACCGGATACCGCCAAAAAGGCGTGAACCTAAAATATCAAAAATTTCTCCAGGTCATTGACAAAAGATATCCAAATTCATCCGAAGGCGAAATCGCCAGAAGACATCTGGCAAAATTAAGTAGTGCCTAGTGTCATGTCCTATATGTGGTTAGCAAAACACGGCTTGATTATGGTACTTCCTTTTCCAGGATGAAATTGTTTAAATCCCAAATTTCAAAATACAAATTACAAACAAATTCCAAATCACAAAACTCAAATCCGAAACAGAAAACAAGAAATCGATCCGGTTGACCTTGACAAGCAACATGCGACTAGCCTTCGTCATGAGCCTCCGGCGGGAGCCCATCGGCCGGGAGCTCAGAGTTGAACGGCTTAATCGAATGCTCAGACCGTAGGCACTATAAACCAGGGTTCTTTCGCCTGCCCGTAGCGTTGGAAGATGGTACTGGGGTGCTTTCGCGATTTTTATTTCTTGTTTTTAAAATTGAATATTGATGAACTC